>DASWVA010000153.1:0-6194 GCA_036401415.1 Streptosporangiaceae bacterium | reverse complement strand
CTCTCCTGCACGCAGTCGCCGGCCAGCGTCGCGGGCGGTCGCCGGAGCAGCCGCTGGAACCCGATCGTGCCCAGGAACCGCCCGGTCGGCGTCAGGGTGGGCGGCGCGCACACGAAGACCTGAGCCGCGGCCGTGGCCCGGGTCTCCGACGCCCGGATGCGGGCCAGCATCTCGGCCACCGACACGTCCGGGGCGAAGATCAGCGGCTGGGAGGTCATCAGGCCCCCCGCGGTCCGGCTCCCGTACCGGAGCAGCCTCCGCAGGTCCGCCGCCTGGGCCGGCTCCATCGCGGCCAGCAGCCGCTCGCGCTGGCCGGGGGGCATCTCGGCCAGCAGGTCGGCCGCGTCGTCGGGCTCCATCTCCTCGACGACGTCGGCGGTGCGTTCGGGGTTCAGGCTGGCCAGCAGCCGGATCTGGTCCTGCTCGGGCATCTCCTCGAGCACGTCGGCCAGCTCGTCGTCCTCCAGCGCGGCCGCGATCTGGCTGCGGCGGTCCGGGGTCATGCCTTCGACCGCGCTGGCCAGGTCGGTCGGGTGCAGCTCGCGCAGGCCCGCCAGCTGCTCGGCCAGCGCCCCGGCCTGGAACAGCTCCGGGTACTTGTCCCACGGCAGAATCTGGGTGGAGCGCAGCCGCAGGCCCCGGCCCCGGATGGCCAGTGCGGAGATCTCCCAGCCGTCCCGCCGCGCCTCGCTGGGGGAGATGGCCACGTCCACCACGGTGCCGCCGTCGACCACCTTCCCGGTCAGGTCCGAGGCCAGGATCTCCCCGGTCCGGCCGGTGAAGCGGCCCAGATCCACGGCGCCGCCGCGCAGGTGGGCGCCGTCCACGGAGATCTCCGAGATCCGGCCGAAGTTCACGAAGATGCGGCGCCGCTGCAGCGTCACCACCAGGCCGAGCGCGCGCGGCGCCGCACCCTGCGCGGTCGGCAAAATCACCACGTCCCGGATCCGGCCGATCGGGGTCTCTTCGTCATCCAGCAGCGGGCGGCCCCGCAGCCGTGACGTGAACACCTGCCTGGATGTCATCGCGGTGCCGCCTCCCTTCCGTCGTCAGTCAGCTCAGCCGGGCCCTGTACCCCGCGTCTATTCTGGCTCACCGTATGTCGTACAATCCCGGAGGGGCAGCCAGCCGCAGGGACCGGGGCCGGTTGCGAGCCAATTGGGCAGGAGGTGGTGGCCATGTCGAGTGAACCTCCCAGTACAGCCCGGCCCGCTTCCGTCTCATTCGCCTCGGCACCCGCCGGTTTTCCCTGCGTTTAAGGGCTCATCTGCGCGCGGGTGCAGTCTCCTGCTTGGAGCCCGCGATGGTGTCTTCCGCTTCCCCTCGCCGGCTGATGGCGCCGGCCGCCGACGCCCTTCGCCGCCGTAACTCCCGCCTGACCACGCGGCGCGCAGTCCAGCAGGCCATCATCAGCGTAGCCAGCCTGGTCGGTTCGCCGGTGTCCAACCAGCGCGGTCAGCGGGTGGGCAAGCTCGTCGACCTGGTGGCCCGGATGCACGGCCAGGACCGCTACCCGCCGCTCACCGGCCTGCTGGTGCGCATCGGGTCCCGGAACAGTTTCCTGCCCATCGAGGGTGTGGAGAACATCGCGAACCAGTCCGTGTCCCTGCGCACGGCCCGGCTCGACCTGCGCGAGTTCACCCGCCGCCCCGGTGAGGTGCTGCTGGCCAAGGACGTGCTGGACCACCAGGTGGTCGACCTGGACGGCCGCCAGGTCATCCGGGCCGCGGACCTGTACCTGGCCCCGGTGGCCGGGCAGTTCGTGCTGGTCGGGCTGGACGTCAGCCTCAACACCCTGCTGCGCCGGCTCGGCCCCAAGCGGTTCCGGGGCACGCCCACCCCGGAGCGGGTCATCGACTGGGACGCGGTGGCGCCGTTCTCCGACGACCTGACCACCTCGCCGCCGGCCGTGCAGCTGCGCTCCAGCGACGAGGAGCTGCGCCGGATGGCCCCGGCCGACCTGGCTGACCTGCTGGAGGACCTGGGCCGCCCGGCCCGCCAGGACCTGCTGTCCCGGCTGGCCAACGACACCGCCGCCGACGCGCTGGAGGAGATGGACCCGGACGAGCTGGAGGCACTGCTGCGGGAGGTCCGGCCCGAGCAGGCCGCATCCCTGGTCGCCGCGATGGAGCCGGACGAGGCGGTGGACGCGCTGCGCGACCTGTCCAACGACGAGCGGGGCGTGATCCTGGCCAACATGGACACCACCAAGGCCGGTGAACTGTCCGGGCTGCTCCGCTACCCCGAGCGCGAGGCGGGCGGGTTCATGACCACCACCCTGGTTCACGCCAGCCCGGACGACACCATCGGCGAGGTCAAGCGGGCCGTGGCCGGGCTGGCCGGGCACCGGGCCGAGATCGACGCGGTGGTGATCTGCTCCGGTGACGGCGAGCTGCTGGCCGACCTGCACCTGTTCGACCTGGTCACCCACGCCGATGACGCGCTGGTCAGTGACGTGCTGGGCGCGGACGGGCAGCCCGGGACGCTGACCGTGCCGCCGGACGCGTCGGTGGCCGAGGTGGCCGACCAGCTGGTCCGCACCCGGCACTCCTCGCTGCTGGTGGTGAACGAGCTCGGCCAGCCGCTGGGCCGCATCCTGGCCGACGACGTGCTCGACGCGATACTGCCCGAGCGCGGGCGGCTGCACTTCCCGAGGCTGCTCCAGTGACCCGCCCGGACGAAGTGGCCCGGTCCGGGTCAGCCGAGCCGGGCCAGTCTGAGCCGGGCCAGTCTGAGCCGGGCCGGCGGAGCCGCGCGGCCGCGCTGGTCCAGCGGGTGCCGGGCGGCCGCCGGACCCTGGCCTACCTGGCCGTGGCGGGCCCGGGGCTGGTCGCGGCCAACGCCGGCAACGACGCCGCGGGCATTGCCACCTACTCCAGCGCGGGCTCGCAGTTCGTGTACCGGACCTTGTTCTTCATGCTGCTGGTGACGGTGGCCCTGGTCATCGTGCAGGAGATGGCCATCCGGCTGGGTGTCTTCACCGGCAAGGGCATTGCCGCGCTGATCCGCGAGCAGTTCAGCCTGCGGCTCACCGGGATGGCCCTGTTCTTCGTCCTGCTGGCCAACACGGGCCTGGTGGTCAGCGAGTTCGCCGGGATCGGGGCCGCGTTCGAGCTGCTCGGCGTCAGCCGGTACTGGGTCATACCGCCGGCCGCGGTGCTGATCTGGGGACTGGTGCTGTTCGGCTCCTACCGTTACGCCGAGCGGATCTTCCTCATCTTGTCGCTGGCGTTCCTGGCCTACCCGGTGGCCGCCATCCTGGGACACCCGCACTGGGGCGCGGTCGGCGCCAGCCTGGTCATCCCGCACTTCCTGCTGACCAAGAGCTACCTGCTGCTCGGGGTGGCCCTGATCGGAACCACGGTCAGCCCCTACATGCAGTTCTACGCGGCCGCGGGAGTGGTGGACCAGGGCGCGGGCCCCGCCAACTACCGCAACGCCCGGCTGGACGCGGTCACCGGGGCCGTTTTCGCATGCATCATCAGCATCACCATCATCATTGCCACCGGGGCCACCATCGGCGGGCGCGGCCCGCTCAACTCGGCCAAGGAAGCGGCCGAGGCGCTGCGCCCGGTGGCGGGCAACGGCGCCGAGTTGCTGTTCGCGTTCGGCCTGCTGGGCGCGAGCGCGCTGGCCGGCGCGGTCGTCCCACTGTCCAGCAGCTACGCGATCAGCGAAGCGGTCGGGGTGGAACGCTCGGTGTCCCGCCGGTTCGCGGAGGCGCCGCTGTTCCTCGGGTTGTTCACGCTGCAGACCGCGCTGGGCGCGGCGGTCGCGCTGACCCCGGTCAACCTGATCACGCTGCTCATCGGCACCCAGGTGCTGCAGGGCGTGGTCACCCCGATCGTGCTGATCTACATCCTGATCCTGGCCAACCGGCGTGAGGTGCTCGGCCAGCACGCCAACGGCCCGGTCATCCGGGTGGCGGCCACGGTGGTCGTGGCCGGGATCAGCATCATGTCGCTGCTGCTGCTCGGGTCGACCGTACTGAGCTGGTTCGGCCTGGCCTGAGCGGCGGGCGGCGGCCCGGTGGGGGGCGCCGGCCGGTCCCGGTGGCACCGCATCGGCCCGCTGGGAAATATCGGCACCCGGGAAATGCCTTGCTCCATAGTGTGGCCCCGCCAATCATGGACAGATCTGACGATGACAGCATCTGCGGACGCTGACCGCGACGTGTCCAGTGCTGAGTTCCGGCACGCGGTGGGACACTTCGCCACCGGCGTCACCGTCGTCACCTCGATCGGGGCCGGCGGCGAACCGGTGGGCACCACCGCCAACGCCGTCAGCTCACTGTCCCTGGACCCGCCGCTCATCCTGGTCTGCTTCGACCGGGCCAGCCTGACGCTGGAGGCGATCCGCAGCCACGGCGCGTTCGTGGTCAACGTGCTGTCCGCCCCGCAGCGGGAGCTTTCGGCCAACTTCGCCCGGCGGGGGCTGGCCGCGGTCTGGGACGGGGTCGGGCACCGCCCCGGCCCCACCGGCAGTCCGCGCCTGGACGGGTCGCTGGCCGCGCTAGAGTGCACGGTCGAGCACAGCCTGCCGGGCGGCGACCACGAGATCATCGTGGGCCGGGTCCGGTACGCCGAGGCCCCGGGGGACGGCGGCTCGCCGCTGCTGTTCTGGCGCGGCAGCTACCTGGCCCTGGACAGCGACTCCCTGGACAGCGACTCCTCAGGCGGCGGCTCCTCAGGCGGCGACGGAGACCAGGCCGGCTAGGCGCTACCGGCCGGGCAGGGCGGGCAGCTGCGGCTGGGGCGCGGCATCGACCCTGGCCACCATCAGCGCGATGTCGTCGCCGTGCCGGGTCGGCCGACGCGGGCTGGCCAGCAGCCGGTCCGCCAGCAGTTCGGGCTCGTCGGTCAGGCCCTCGCCGAGCACCTGGAGCAGGGCGCGCACGTTGCAGCCGGGATCGGTGCCGTCGTCGTCCAGTAGCCCGTCGGTGGCCAGCATGAGGACCGAGCCCGGCGGGACCGGCACGGTACACGTGCTGTACCGCTCGTCCGCGTTCACGCCCAGCAGCAGGTCATCGCCACGCTCGATCAGCTGCGGGGCGTGGCCGGGACTGACCAGGGCGGGTGCGGGGTGGCCGGCCCGGCACAGCTCCAGCTCGCCACGGGCCGGGTCGATGACCACGAAGCAGCAGGTCGCGAACATGGCCAGGTCCACGTCGGTGTTGAGCTCGGCCAGCCAGCGGTTGGCCCGGGTCATGACCTCGGCCGGCCCGTGGCCTTCCCGGGCGTAGGCGTGCACCACCATCCGCAGCCGGCCCATCAGCGAGGCGGCGATCAGGTTGTGCCCCTGAACGTCCCCGATGACCAGGGCGACCCGGCCGTCGGCCAGGTCGATGGCGTCGTAGAAGTCGCCGCCGATCTCCAGGCCGGACGTCACCGGCCGGTACCGGGCCGCGATCGTCACGCCGGGCGCGGTCAGCGGGCCGCGCGGCAGCAGCCCGCGCTGCAGGTCGCGGGCGAGCGCGTGCTCGGATTCGTGCATCCGGGCCCGCTGCAGTGACTGGGCCAGCAACCCGGCGGCGGGCACGAGCTGGGCCCGCTCCTCGGCGGTGAACTCACGGGCGGTGCCGAATCCCATCAGGCAGATCACCAGCAGCCCCTTGGCCACCGGAACCGGCACCACGGCCCAGGCCCGCTGGGACGACTTGCGGACCTGGGTGGCCAGCCGCGGATAGAAGCGGGACAGGTGCGCGACCGATCCGATGAAGACCGGCTGCCCGGTGGCGATGACGTCCGCCACCAGCGACCCGGACTGCGCGTCCACGAGGGCAGCCGCGTGCCGCGTGGTGAAGCCGTACCGGGCCACCACCTCCCGGCGGCTGTCCTGATCGGCCAGGATGACCAGGCTGCTGGCGCCGTAGGCGGCCAGTCCGGCCCGTGCCGCGGCGGTGATGTCGTCCACGCTGACCGCGGAAGCCAGCGCGGCGGTGAGCTTCTGGGCCAGCGCGGTCCGCTCGGCGCCCTCGTGCAGGCGGCGCCGTTCGGCCTCCCGGCTGACCCAGATGGTGGTGGTGTCCATCACGAACCCGGTCATCCGGGTGGGCCGCCCGCCAGGGCCGGGCAGCACCCGGCCCCGGGCCTCCATCGAACGCTGCGTGCCCGCGGTGTCCACGACCCGGTACTCGATCTGGTAGGTCCCGCAGGCGGCCACCATCTCCCGCAGCGCCGCGGCCAGGCCGGCCC
>DASWVA010000152.1:0-1805 GCA_036401415.1 Streptosporangiaceae bacterium | reverse complement strand
CGGCACGAGATCGGCCGCGACCAGTGCTTCTTCCTGCACGTGTCGCTGCTGCCCTACATCGGGCCGTCCGGTGAGCTGAAGACCAAACCGACCCAGCACTCGGTGGCCGCGCTGCGCAGCATCGGCATCCAGCCCGATGCGATCGTGTGCCGGTCCGACCGGCCGATCAGCGAGGGCCTGAAGCGTAAGGTCAGCCTGATGTGCGACGTGGACGAGGAGGCCGTGGTGTCCGCGCCCGACGCCCCGTCCATCTACGACATCCCCAAGGTGCTGCACAGCGAGGGCCTGGACGCCTACGTCGTCCGCCGCCTGGGCCTGCCGTTCCGCGACGTGGACTGGAACGTGTGGGACGACCTGCTGCGCCGGGTCCACCGGCCGGCCCGGTCGATCACGATCGCGCTGGTCGGCAAGTACGTGGACCTGCCGGATGCCTACCTGTCCCCGGCCGAGGCGCTGCGCGCGGGCGGCTTCGGCAACGACGCCAAGGTGAACATCCGCTGGGTGCCCAGCGATGACTGCCAGACCCCCGAAGGCGCCGCCCAGGCACTGGCGGGCGTGGACGGGGTGCTGATTCCGGGCGGGTTCGGCGTGCGCGGCATCGAGGGCAAGATCGGCGCCATCACCTACGCCCGCACCAGCGGCCTCCCGCTGCTCGGCCTGTGCCTCGGGCTCCAGTGCCTGGTCATCGAGGCGGCGCGGAGCCTGGCCGGGCTGGAGGGTGCGGACAGCACCGAGTTCGATCCCGGCACCCCGTTCCCGGTCATCGCCACCCTGGCCGACCAGGAAGACGTCGTCGCCGGGGAACGGGACATGGGCGGCACCATGCGGCTCGGCCTCTACCGGGCCGAGCTGGCCGACGGCACCCTGGTCCGCGACCTGTACGGGGAAGGCTCGGTCGAGGAGCGGCACCGGCACCGCTACGAAGTCAACAACTCCTACCGGGAGCGGCTGGAGCAGGCCGGCGTGGTGTTCTCCGGCCTGTCCCCGGACGGCCGGCTGGTCGAGTTCGCCGAGCTGAGCCAGGACCTGCACCCGTTCTTCGTCGGCACTCAGGCGCACCCGGAGTTCCTGTCCCGGCCGACCCGCCCGCACCCGCTGTTCAGCGGGCTGATCGCCGCGGCCATCGAGCGGTCCGGGTCCCACCGTCCGGCCGAGCAGGCCCGCGGCACCGAGCCCAGGGCGGCGGCCACCGCATGACCGCTCACCTCGCCGACGAGCCCGCCCACTGGCCGGTGACGGCTTCGGCCGAGCGGTACCGGGGCAAGATCATCAACGTCCGCTCGGACACCGTCCAGGTGCCCGAGGGGGCCACCACCGAGCGGGAGGTGGTTGAGCATCCCGGCGCGGTCGGCGTGGTCGCGCTGGACGAGGCTGGCCGCGTGCTGATGATCCGGCAGTACCGGCACGCGGTCGGGCGGCTGCTGTGGGAGCTGCCCGCCGGGCTGCGGGACGTGGCGGGTGAGCCCACGGCGCGGACCGCCCGCCGGGAGCTGCTGGAGGAGACCGGCTACCGGGCCCGGGACTGGCATGTCCTGGCCGACTACTTCAGCTCGCCGGGCATCAGCACCGAGCGGCTCCGGGTCTTCCTAGCCCGGGGGCTGGAGGAGGTACCCGAGGCCGACCGGGACTTCGTACCGGAGAACGAGGAAGCCCACCTGATCCTGGACTGGGTGCCGCTGGACGAGGCGGTCTCCCTGGTCCTCGCGGGTGAGCTGCACAACGGCGTGGCTGTCGTCGGCCTGCTGGCGGCCCATCAGGCCCGCCGCAACGACTTCGGCGGTCTGCGTGATGCAGACGCGCCCGAA
>DASWVA010000151.1:0-3687 GCA_036401415.1 Streptosporangiaceae bacterium | reverse complement strand
GGCGGCGCAGGCGGATTCGCCCGGCCCGGTGGCCAGCTGACCCGGGCCAGCGGCTTCGGGCAGGGCTGGACCAAGCTGCTGGGCAGCGAGTTCGGTCCGGAAGTGGGCTGGCTCTACCCGCTGGCCGTGCTGGCGCTGATCTTCGGCCTGCTCTGGACGCGGCGGGCGCGGCGCACCGATCAGGTCCGGGCCGGGTTCGTGATGTGGGGGATCTGGCTGCTCACGTTCGGCGTGGTCTTCAGCAAGATGAGCAGCATCCCGCACACCGCGTACGTGGCCTCGCTGGCCCCGCCGCTCGCCGCGCTGTCCGCGGCCGGCATCGTGATGTTCTGGCGGTACTTCCGGGCCGGTGACGCGCGCGGCTGGTTGCTGCCGGCCGCGGTGGCGGCCGAGGTGGCCTGGGCCCTGTTCCTCTGGCGCGACTACGGCGGCTTCCTGCCCTGGGTGCGGATCGTGGCCGTGGTGGCCGCGGTGACCGGGATCGCGGTCATGGTGGTGGCCAGGCTGACCCGGCGGGTCCGGGCCCGGCTGCTGACCGCCGGGCTCACCGCCGGGGTCGGCGCGATGCTGGTGGCCCCGGCCGCCTGGGCCGGCTCGGTGCTGGACGCCAGGTACGGGGGCAGCTCGCTGAACGCGAGCGCCGGGCCCGTCAGCGGCATGGGTGGCTTCGGCGGTGGCGGCGGGCCGGCCGGCGGCAACGCGTCGGCCGAGAACGCCTTCCGTGATTTCGCCGACCGCTTCGGGGACCGCGCCGGGGCGGGAGGGATCCGCGAGGGCCGGCCCGGGGCCTTCGGCGGTGGCGGCCCGGGCGGTATCCAGGGCAGCGCCACCACCGCGCTGACCGGCAGCGAGCAGGAGATCTACCGGTACGTCCGCGCGCACCGCGACGGCGCCTCCTACCTGCTCGCGGTGTCGTCCTGGAGCGAGGCGGCCCCGTACATCGAAGCCACCGGGCAGGAGGTCATGCCCATGGGTGGCTTCAGCGGCTCGGTGCCCGAGCCCACTCTGGCCCGGGTCGAGCAGCTGGTGCAGACCGGCCAGCTGCGGTACTTCCTGTTCAGCGGCACCGGGGGCGGCTTCGGCGGCTTCGGCGGCGGCCGCGGCGCGACCGCCAGCAAGATCGAGTCCTGGGTGGAGAGCAACTGCCGTACGGTCCCGGCCCAGGACTACGGCGGCTCCACGGGCGGCACTCTGTACGCCTGCTCCGCCGGCTGACCGTCCGCCGGACGCCAGCGGGGCTGGCGGGCCAGGGCGGTGGCGGCCTGCTCGATCCCGGCCTCGGAGACGAGGACGTGACGGGCGGCGTCGCCCAGCGGCACGAAGCTGTCCTGGCTGGCCACCCGGGCGGCCGGGCCGCGGAACCCGTGGTCGGCCAGGGCGGCCAGGATCCCCTCGGAGACCCCGCCGGTGCGGCGGGTCTCGTCCACGATCAGCACCCGCCCGGTCGCGGTGGCCTCGCGAAGCAGGTCGGCCACGGGCAGCGGCGCCAGCCACCGCAGGTCGAGCACCCGGGCCGAGAGGCCGGCCGCGGCCAGCCGCCGGGCCACCCGCAGGCTCATCCGCACGCCGTTGCCGAACGTGACCAGCACCAGGTCCGTTCCGCGGCCGTGGGTGCGGCCCCGGCCCAGCGGCACGTGGCTGGACGGCCAGGCCTCCGGCGGGACGTACGGAGCCAGCCACCCGCCGTCGCCGTCGGTGTGCAGGTCCCGGGTGTGGTACAGCGCGATCGGTTCCAGGAAGACGCACACCCGCCCGTCGGCGGCGGCCGCCGCGGTGCAGGTGCGCAGCATGGCTGCGGCGTCGTCGGGGCGGGCCGGGGACGCGATGACCAGGCCCGGGACGTCGCGCAGCGCGCCGACGGCGTTGTCGTTGTGGAAGTGGCCGCCGAACCCTTCCTGGTAGGCGTAGCCGGCCACCCGGATGACGGCCGGGTTGCGGAACTGGCCGCGGGAGAAGAACTGCAGGGTGGCCCCCTCACCGCGGATCTGGTCCTCGGCGTTGTGCAGGTAGGCCAGGTACTGGATCTCCGGGACCGGCAGCAGCCCGGTCACGCCTGCACCGAGCGCCAGGCCGAGGACCGACTGCTCATCCAGCACGGTGTCGAAGACCCGGGCCGCGCCTGCCTTCTTCACCAGCCCGCGGGTCACGCCGTAGACGCCGCCCTTGACCGCGACGTCCTCGCCGAACACCAGCAGGCCCGGGTGCCGGACCAGCAGGTCGGCCAGGGTCCGGTTGATCGACTGCGCGAGCGTGAGCGGTCCCTCGTCCTCGGGCAGTTTCCGGTCAAAAAACTCCCGCCTCGCCCGCTCATCACCGGCGGCACCGGCCAGTTCGGCCACGGCGGCGGGCCGGGACGGCGCCAGCGGCGCGGTGATCTCCCCGGCGCTGCGCAGCGGTGGCCGCCGGATCGCCTCGCCGGCCACCCCGAGCACGTGCCGGCGCATGGATTCGTACAGCCCGATGATCTCGCCCGGGCTGGCCACCCCGCGCTGCACCAGCAGCCGCCCGGTGGCCAGCAGTGGGTCCCGGTCCAGGTCGGCGGCGATCTCCCGGGTCCCGCGGTAGGCGAGCTCCGCGTCCGAACCGGCGTGGCCCATCAACCGGACCACGGACAGGTGCAGGAACGCGGGCCGCCGGTGCCGCCGGACCCAGTCCGCCGCCTCGGTCGCGGTGGCGTGCACCGCGGCCGGATCGGTGCCGTCGGCGCGGAAGTACCGCAGCTCCGCCCGGTGCCCGTAGGCGGCTTCGATCCAGCCGGACGGGGTGCGCACGCTGATCCCGATCCCGTTGTCCTCGCAGACCAGCAGCAGCGGCAGCGGCAGGCGCTGGTACGCGCAGTGGCAGGCGGTGTTGATCGCGCCGGTGGCGGTGGAATGGTTCGCCGACGCGTCACCGAAGCTGCAGACGACAACCGCGTCCCCGGGCCACCGGCCGGTGACGCCGAGGCGGGCGGCGCGGTCGAGGACGAAGGCGATCCCGACCGCCCGGGGCAGGTGCGAGGCGATCGTCGACGTCTGCGGGATGACCGCGAGCGGCTCGCTGCCGAATACCTTGTGGCGGCCGCCGGCGATCGGGTCCTCGGCCGCCGCGACCATGCCGAGCAGGGCGTCACGAACCGGATCCTGTCCCGGGACCTGACGGGCCCGCATCGCGTAGAACGCGCCCGACCGGTAGTGCAGCAGGGCCGGATCGGCGGGCCGCAGCGCGCCCGCGACGAACGCGTTGGCCTCGTGCCCGGACGAGCCGATCGTGTAGTAGCCGTGACCCTGCCGGCGCAGCACCCGGGCGGCCAGGTCCAGGTGCCGGCTGGCCAGCTGGGCGGCGAAGATCTCCAGGCCGCGGGATCCGGTCAGCGGGCTGCCCGGGCGGCCCGGGCTGAGGGGGACGGCCGGGTCCTGCGGGGGCTGCGCGCTCAGGGCGCCCATCGCGTCGAGAAAGCCCCGGTCAACCGCTTCGTCAGGTGTCATCCGGGCCAGAATTTCACAGCCCGCGGCGGGCGGCCAGCAGCATTACCGGCAGACGCCCGTCGGGGCAATTACGACGCCGTGTAGGCTTCGATATGGCTGCCGGGTCACCATGCTCCTCCCGCCTCCGCGCCGTGTGCGCGCCCGGGTTCCCCACGTACGCTGCGGCGCAGCCGTGCCGCGCTTTTCTCCCCGTCAGCCGGAAGGTGGTCGGTTTTCGTTG
>DASWVA010000150.1:0-11872 GCA_036401415.1 Streptosporangiaceae bacterium | reverse complement strand
GGCCCGTCGTCATCCGGGGATGAGCCCCTCGCCGGTCATCATCTGGCGAACCTCGGCCAGGCTCGCGTCCTCGGGCGGCAGGATCAGTTCCGATGGCTCCAGACTATCCGCCGGGGTGGGCTTCCCGACCGCCCGGACCTGGGTCAGCAGCTCATTCAGCGCACGGCGGAACGCGGCTTCGTCACCGGCGTCGACCGTACGGGCCAGCGTGGCGTCCAGCTCGTTCAGGGCCGGGGTCTCGTCACGGTCCACGCGGAGCTGGCCCTCGCCGAGGATCCGGATGATCATGTGCCGTCCCCGGCTCGCGGTGGCTCCGCCGACGGCCGGGCGGATTCGCCCACGTCCGCCGCGGGGAAGGCCTGCTCGCCGTTGCTGCTGGCCTGGTGGCCGGCTGGGCGGCCCTGGCTCGCGCTGGCACCCGGCTGGGCCTGGCCGGACGCGCCGGCCTCCAGCTCGCCCGCGGATCCGCTGCCCAGCTCACCCCTCAGCTTCTGCAGCTCCAGCTCGACATCGTTGCCGGCGCCCATCCGGTCCAGCTCGGCCTGAATGTCGTCGCGCGGCGCGCCGGACACGTCCTCCAGGGCTCCGGAGGCCAGCAGCTCGTCAATGGCCCCGGCCCGCGCCTGCATCTGCGCGGTCTTGTCCTCGGCCCGCTGCACCGCCATGCCCACGTCGCCCATCTCCTCGGAGATGCCGCTGAAGGCTTCGTTGATCCGGGTCTGAGCCTCGGCCGCGGTGTAGGTGGCCTTAATGGTCTCCTTCCGGGTGCGGAAGGCGTCCACCTTGGACTGCAGCCGCTGCGTCGCGATGGTGAGCTTCTCCTCCTCGGCCTGCAGCGACGCGTACTGCGCCTGCAGGTCGCCGAGCTGGCTCTGCGCCGAAGACCGGCGGGTCAGCGCCTCACGGGCCAGGTCTTCGCGACCCGCGCCCAGGGCGTCGCGAGCCTGCTTCTCCAGCTTGCTGGACTGCTGCTGGATCTGGTTCATCTGCAGCTCGACCCGCTTGCGCGAGGTGGCGACGTCCGCGACCCCGCGCCTTACCTTCTGCAGCATCTCGAGTTGCCGCTGGTAGGAGTAGTCGAGGGTCTCACGAGGATCTTCCATCCGGTCCAGAGCCTTGTTGGCCTTGGAGCGGAAGATCAGTGTGACCCGCTTCATCACGCTCATAGACGCGGCCGTCCCCTTCGTGCGTGTGCCAGCCCGGGTGCCGCACCTGCCGTCGGCGCGGCCAGCAGGGCAGACACTGCCGCCCAGTTATCAATTGGCATCCACCCTACGCGGTGCATGTCGTACCGGCGACCATGAACAGGGGCCCTGGCGGGGCGGAAAGCGGCCAATGACAGGACCAGCGCGCCGCGTGCCGGATTCGCCGGGCTGATCGCCGCATCGGGTGGTCCGTTCCATTAGGCTGAACGCGTGTTCCGACGAGGTAGTGGCGGGGCGCGCGGCAACACCGCCCACGATGATCAGGGCGCGCAGAGCCTGGGCGCCGGCGAGACGACGAAAACCAGAGTCCGGCCCGCGGCCGAGACGGCCAAGGGGCGGCCCACGCCCAAGCGCAGCGAAGCCGTGCGCGGGCGCCGCCAGGGCATCACCGGGAGCCGGGCCGGCTCAGCCGCCCGGGGCAGCGGGGCCAAGAGCACCAGTACCCCCGAGGAGCGGCGGGCCGAGCGCATCCGCCGCCAGCAGGCCATGCGGCAGGGTGAGGACTGGGCGCTGCTGCCGCGCGACCGTGGCCCGGTCAAGGCGCTGTCCCGGGACTACGTGGACTCACGGCGGCACGTCGGCGAGTACCTGTTCTACCTGCTGATCGTGGTCATCGTCCTGACCTTCATCAAGGTGCCGGTCATCCAGACCTACTCGACCATCATCGCCCTGGTCATGTTCGTGGTCGTCGGCATCGACGTCAGCTTCCAGGTGCGGGCCATCCGGCGGCTGGCGGAACAGCGGCTGCCGGGACAGAGCACCCGCGGCCTCGGCTTCTACGTGGGAATGCGGACGATCAACCCGCGCAGGCTGCGCTCGCCCGCGCCGCGGGTCCGGCGGGGCCAGGCGATCTGACCCGCCGCCCGCCCCGCGAACTGGGCGGTTGTTAAGGTCGGAGGATGGAATATCGTCATCTTGGCCAGAGCGGCCTGAAGGTCAGCGAGCTCACCTACGGCAACTGGATCACCCACGGTTCCCAGGTGGAAGAGGACGCGGCGAAGCAGTGCGTCGCGGCGGCGCTGGACGAGGGCATCACGAGCTTCGACACCGCGGACACCTACGCCGGCACCCGTGCCGAGGAGGTCCTGGGCCGGGCCCTGGGCGGCCAGCGGCGGGAATCGGTCGAGATCTTCACCAAGGTGTACTGGCCGACGGGTCCGGGGCCGAACGACCGGGGCCTGTCGCGCAAGCACATCATGGAGTCGGTCAACGGCTCGCTGCGCCGGCTCGGCACCGACTATGTCGACCTCTACCAGGCGCACCGGTACGACCACGAGACGCCGCTGGAAGAGACGCTGCGGGCGTTCGAGGATGTGGTGCGCCAGGGTAAGGCACTGTACATCGGGGTATCGGAGTGGCGGGCCGAGGAGATCGCGGCCGCGCTCCGCATCGCCGATGAGATGCACTTCGACCGGATCGTGTCGAACCAGCCGCAGTACAACATGCTGTGGCGGGTCATCGAGTCCGAAGTGGTCCCGGTGTGCGAGAAGGAGGGCATCGGGCAGATCGTCTTCTCGCCCATCGCCCAGGGTGTGCTGACCGGCAAGTACCTGCCCGGCCAGGCACCGCCGGGGGGTTCGCGGGCCACCGATGAGAAGAGCGGCAAGGACTTCATCAGCCGGTGGATGCGGGACGAGCTGCTGACCAAGGTCCAGGACCTGAAGCCGCTGGCGGATGAGGTCGGCCTGTCCCTGGCCCAGCTGGCGGTGGCCTGGGTCCTGCAGAACCCCAACGTGTCCTCGGCCATCATCGGCGCCAGCCGGCCCGAGCAGGTCAAAGAAAACGTCAAAGCGGCCGGCGTGAAACTTGATGCGGGCCTGCTGCGCCGGGTCGACGACGTGCTGGCCAGCTACGTCGAGCGTGACCCGGCTCAGACGGCCAGCCCGCCGAGCCGGCCGTAACGGTCCGGGCCTGCGCCCGGTGCCGCCTCAGTTCGCCGGGTGCAGGCTCATCGGGCCGTACTCTTTGCGGTCATCGTCGAGCAGCGTCACCTGGTCGACCCCCGCCTCGAGCAGGCCGTGGTAGTTTTCGCCCAGCCAGCTCTCGGCGTCGCCCTGGCTGGCGAAGGTCAACTCGGTGAGGTCCTCCGACGAGACCACGGCACCGTCGGTTTTCTCGTAACGCCAGGTCCACGGCATGACCGCGTCGCCTCCTCGATACTCGCGGGACCTCGGACATTACCGGACGCAGACTGATGGCTGCGTACCGGAGTCATCAGCCCGGTGACGGGAGACGGGGCTCAGACGCAGAACAGGATGGCCCAGACGGCCTTGCCCCGGCCCACCATGGGACTCCAGCCCCATACGTCGCTGAGCGCGTCGACCAGCTGCAGGCCCCGGCCGCATTCCGCTTCGCGGGGCGGTGCCTTGAGCACCGGGGCCGCGTCGCTGGGGTCCAGGACCGCGCACATGACCTCGCCCGCCCGGCGGAACAGCCGGAGGCCGATCCGGGTGTCGGAGCGGCCCGGCCCGCGCTCCTCGTCCGCGCTGAGGTCCTGGCCGGCGTGGCACATGGCGTTGGCCACGAACTCGGCCACGATGACCTCGGCGTCCTCGATCAGCGGGTTCAGGCCCCAGCGGGTCAGGGTGGACCGGGTGAACCGGCGGGCGTTCTTGGCCGGCTGCGGGCCGGGGGCCAGGGTCAGCGCCATCACCGACGGGGCATCCCACCAGTCGGACGGCATCCGGACCACGCGCGGGCGATCAGGCACGAACTGGCGCCGCGGCGTGCTGTCGCGCGCCTCATGAGGAACAGGGAGAACCCTGGTGCGCGTCGGCAGCGGAACCTTACGCTGGTCCCAGTTGTTAACGCTAACACCAACCGGGTTCAAACTTTCCGACCTCATCGCGACCCCGGACGCTGGTTGGCCGCCAGCCCTTATTGCTGGCGTGCAGCCCTTATCTTGCCGGACACCTCATGCATATGCAAGGCCAAATGCACGTTCATTTGATGCGTGCAGACGTGCCCGGCACGCGCGGACGACCAGCCTGTACAGGCCGGTGCAGCGCCAATGTAACCGCTTCCATTTTTCGCTGCACAGCACGTCGGGGCGGGCCGGCTGGCGCCGGTGACGGCGGACGGCTTACGGTGGCGTGGGAGCGAAGTTCAGCAGACTTTTCGCGAAATCTTTCGGGAGTAGCTCATGCTGGTGGCCGGAGTGGACAGTTCCACCCAGTCCACGAAGGTGGTTTTGTGCGAGGCCGACAGCGGGGTCATCGTGGCCAGCGCATCAGCTCCGCACCCGGACGGTACCGAGTGCGATCCTGAGTACTGGTGGCAGGCCCTGTGCACAGCTGGCCAGGAACTACTGAGTCAGGCGTCGGCGGTGGGGGTGGCCGCCCAGCAGCACGGAATGGTCGCCCTGGACGAGGCGGGCCAGGTGATCCGGCCCGCGATTCTCTGGAACGACATGCGCGCCGCGCCCCAGACCCGCGACCTCATCGCCGAACTGGGCGGCCCAGCGCAATGGGCCCGGCGGACCGGAAGTGTCCCGGCCGTGTCCTTCACCGTGACCAAGCTGCGCTGGATGGCCGAGCGGGAGCCGGAGTCGGCCCGGCGCCTGCACCGGGTGGTGCTGCCGCACGACTGGCTGACCTGGCGCCTGGGCGCGGGATCCACCCCGGACGGCGAGCCGGTCACCGACCGCGGCGACGCGTCCGGCACCGGCTACTTCTCCCCGGCCGACGGGCAGTGGCTGCCGGACATCGCCGAGCTGGCCCTGGGGCGCCCGGTGGCTACGCCGCGGCTGGCCGGCCCGGCCGAAGTGGTCGGGCACACCGATGGCGGCGCGGTACTGTCCGCCGGCACCGGTGACAACATGGGCGCCGCGCTCGGGCTCGGCATCACCGAGGGTGATGTGGTGGTCTCGATCGGCACGTCCGGCACGGCTTACGCGATGACGCCGGACCCGGCCGCCGACCAGACCGGCGCGGTGGCCGGGTTCGCCGACGCGACCGGAAAATTCCTGCCCCTGGTGGCCACGGTCAACGCGGCGCGGGTGCTGACCGTGACGGCCCGGCTGCTCGGCACCGACGCGGCCGGCCTGTCCGATCTGGCCCTGGCGGCCCAGCCCGGCGCGGGCGGGCTGACCCTGCTGCCCTACCTGGACGGGGAGCGGTCACCAAACCGTCCCGACGCCACCGGCGTGCTGAACGGGATCACCAGCTCCAATCTGACCCCGCCGAACATGGCCCGGGCGGCGGTCGAAGCCGTGCTGTGCTCGCTGGCCGACGGCATCGCGAACCTGGCCGACTGCGGCATCACCCCCGAACGGGTGGTCCTGATCGGCGGGGCGGCTCGCTCCCCCGCCGTGCGGTCCCTCGCCCCCGCAATCTTCGGCGTGCCGGTGACCGTCCCCGACCCGGCCGAGTACGTGGCCATCGGCGCGGCCCGCCAGGCCGCCTGGGCCCTGTCGGTGTCAGCCGGGGCGGGCGGCGACGGGCCGCCGGACTGGCCCGGCCCACCGGCGGAGACGTTCACCGCCGACCCGCGTCCCGATATCCGCGATCGATACGCCACCCTGCGGGATGACACCGCGTCGTGGCACGAAAGGAACAGCAAGTGAGCTCACCCAACGATGCTTCCTCAGACCGGGCTGCCTCAGGCCGGGACCCCTACGTGCCGGTGCCCGCGGACAAGTTCTCCTTTGGTATCTGGACCGTCGGCTGGCAGGGCGTGGACGTGTTCGGTAGCGAAGTGCGCCCGCCGATGGCCGCCGACCGGGCCGTGCGCAAACTGGCCGAGCTGGGCGCCTACGGGGTGAACTTCCACGACAACGACGTCTTCCCGTTCGAGGCGTCGAACTCCGAGCGGGACCAGCTGATCGCCGCGTTCCGCAAGGCGCTGGACGAGACCGGCACCAAGGTCACCACGGCCACCACGAACCTGTTCGGGCACCCGATCTTCAAGGACGGCGCGTTTACCGCCAACGAGCGCGAGATCCGCCGGTTCGCCCTGTCCAAGGTGATGCGTAACCTCGACCTGGCCGCCGAGCTGGGTGCGAA
Organism: Streptosporangiaceae bacterium; assembly: GCA_036401415.1. Classification (GTDB taxonomy): domain Bacteria; phylum Actinomycetota; class Actinomycetes; order Streptosporangiales; family Streptosporangiaceae; genus Bog-532. The sequence goes on along the minus strand of DASWVA010000150.1, from coordinate 5,664 downwards.
GACCTATATCTTCTGGGGCGGCCGCGAGGGCGCCGAATCCGGGGGGGCCAAGGACATCCAGGCCGCGCTCAGCCGGTACGCCGAGGGCGTCAACCTGCTCTGCGAGTACGTCACCGAGCAGGGCTACGACATCCGGTTCGCCATCGAGCCCAAGCCGAACGAGCCGCGCGGGGACATCCTGCTGCCCACGCTGGGACATGCCATCGCGTTCATCAACGGGCTCGCCTATCCGGACATGGTGGGCATCAACCCGGAGATCGGGCACGAGGAAATGGCCGGCCTGAACTACGCGCACGGCATCAACCAGGCGATGTGGCACGGCAAGCTGTTCCACATCGACCTGAACGGCCAGCACGGCCCGCGCTTCGACCAGGACCTGCGGTTCGGGGCGGGCAATGTCGGCGGCGCGTTCTGGGTGGTGGACGCGATCGTGGCCGGCGGGTACGACGGGCCGGTCCACTTCGACTACAAGCCGCCGCGCACCGAGAACGACGAGGGTGTGTGGGTGTCGGCGGCCGCGTGCATGCGCAATTACCTGATCCTGCGGGACAAGGTCCGCCGGTTCCGGGCCGACCCTGAGGTGCAGGCGGCTCTGGCCGCGTCGAAGATCGCCGAGCTGAGCCAGCCCACCCTGACCGAGGGCGAGACCTGGCGCGACGTGCGCGAGGTCAGCATCGACATCGGCGCCTACGCCGAGCGCGGGCTCGGTTATGAGCATCTGGACCAGCTGGCACTGGAGCACCTCTATGGGGTCCGCTGACCGTTAGGTTAGGCAAGGGGCGGGTATTCCCGCCCCTTGCCGCATCTTCTGGGACCGGACATGAAGCGCGCGACGATCAGGGATGTGGCGGCCGACGCCGGCGTGTCCATCGGCACGGCCTCCAAAGCGCTGAACGGCCAGGGCCGGCTGCGCCCGGAGACCCGAGAGCGGGTGGCCGAGGCCGCACGCCGACTGGGCTTCGCGCCCAACCCGCTGGCTCAGGCCCTGTTGGCCGGGCGGACCTACACGGTCGGCATGATCACCACCGACAGCTTCGGCCGGTTCAGCATCCCGGTCATGCTCGGGGCCGAGGACGCGCTGGGCGCCGGGCAGATCTCGGTGTTCATGTGCGACTCCCGGGACGACCCGGAGCGTGAGCGCCGGTACGTGGAGATGCTCAGCGCCCGCCGGGTGGACGGGCTGATCGTCACCGGCCGCCGGATCGAGCCCCGGCCGTCGGTGGGGTCCCGGCTCGGCATTCCGGTGGTGTACGCGATGACCCAGGCGGACCGCTCCGACGAGCCCGCGGTGCTGCCGGACGACGCCGGGGGCGGCGCGGCCGCCGGGCGGCACCTGCTGGAGACCGGGCGCCGGCACATCGCGCACGTCACCGGGCCGGAACGGTTCCTGGCCGCCCGGCAGCGGGCCGCCGGGCTGCGGGACGTGCTGGCGGTGGCCGAGGTACCGCTGGCGGACGGCAGCCTGCTGTACGGGGAGTGGAGCGAGCGCTGGGGCCGGGAGGCGACCGCGCAACTGCTGGACCGCCACCCCGGGACCGACGCCATCTTCTGCGGCAGCGACCAGATCGCCCGGGGGGCCGGGGACGCGCTGCGGGCGGCGGGGCGGCGGGTGCCGGACGATGTCGCCATCGTGGGCTTCGACAACTGGGACCCGATGGTGGCGGGCTCGGAACCGCCGCTGTCCAGCGTCGACATGTGCCTGGAGGATGTGGGCCGGGCCGCGGCGCAGGACCTGCTGGCCGCGATCGGCGGCGAGCCCGCGCGGGGGGTGCGCACGGTCCCCTGCCGCCTGGTCGTCCGCGAGTCAAGCGCCCCCGGGCGGTAGCCGGATCCTCCCGGCGTCCAAGTGGGTCCCCTCCGGACTGTTAAGGCGGCCGATCCGGGGCAGACCTGCTGATCATCGAGATGGACAGGGGTATGGGATGAACACAATGGCTTCGACGCCCGCAGAGCCGTCCCCGCTTCCGCCGCAGCCCGGGCCGCTGCCCGGCCCGTCCCCGGTCCCGCCGCAGCCGGGACCGCTGCCCGAGCCGTCCCCGGTCCCCCCGAACCCGGGACCGCGGCCCGAGCCGTCCCCGATGCCGTCACCGCCCGGTCCCGGCCCACTGCCGCCGCAGCCGGGACCCATGCCCTCCCCGCCGGGGCCCATGCCCTCCCCGCCGGGGCCGCTGCCGGCCTGAGGGCCCGACCGGCGGGGAAGCGGCCGGCGTAACCTGAACGGATGCGCGCGGCGAGGCTGTACGGGGCGGGCGACATCCGGATCGGTGGCGAGCCGGTCCCCGAGCCCGGTCCCGGGGAGACGCTGGTTCAGGTCACCGCGGTCGGTATCTGCGGTTCGGACCTGCACTGGTTCAGTGAGGGTTCGATCGGCGACGCCCAGCTGTCCCGGCCGCTGGTGCTGGGCCATGAGGCCGCCGGGGTCATCGCGTCCGGACCGCGCCGCGGCCAGCGGGTGGCCATCGACCCGGCCATCCCCGACCTGACCTGCCGCGCGTGCCGGGACGGCTACCGGAATCTGTGCCCGCACGTGCGGTTCTCCGGACACGGCGGCACCGATGGCAGCCTGCGCGAGTTCATGACCTGGCCCAGCGGGCTGCTGCACCCGCTGCCGGACGAGCTGTCCGACAGTGACGGCGCGATACTGGAGCCCCTGGGGGTGGCGGTGCACTCGATTGACCTGGGGCACCTGCCGTTCGCGGGCACGGCCGCGGTGATCGGCTGCGGGCCGATCGGGCTGCTGACCCTCCAGCTGCTGCGGGCCGGCGGTGCAGCGTCGGTGGTGGCCTTCGACCCGCGGCGGCACCGCCGCGAAGCCGCCGCCCGGCTGGGCGCGGACCGGGTGGCTGATCCCGGGACGCTGGCACCCACCTTTGACGGGCTCGGCGACCTGGTCGGTGACGGCGTGGACGTGGCGTTCGAGATCGCGGGCGGCGATGCCGCGGTCGGGCTGGCCATGCACGTGACCCGGCCCGGCGGGCGCGTCACGCTAGGCGGCATCCCGGACGACGACCACATCGGGTTCGGCGCCTCGCTCGCCCGCCGCAAGGGTCTGACCATCGCCATGGTGCGCCGCATGAACGAGGTCTACGACCGGGCCATCAGCCTGGTCGCGCAGGGCCGGGTCGACACCGCCACCCTGGTCACCGGCCGGTTCGGGCTGGACGACACCGCGGCCGCGTTCGGTACCGCCGTCCGCCGGGACGGGCTCAAGGTCATCGTCGAGCCCGGCCGCTGATCACTCCCGGCCGCGGGCCACTCCCGGCCGCGGGCCACTCCCGGCCGCGGGCCACTCCCGGCCGCGGGCCACTCCCGGCCGCGGGCCGGTGCCGCCCGGCTGGCAAGCTTGATGCCGGACGGCTGATGCCGGACCGGACGTGACGGCGGCCCGTGGAGGAACTACGCGATGACGGTGACGGTGCTGGTACCCGACGAGGAAGGCCGGGCGGCGCTGGCCGCGCTGGGTTCGGCCGATCCGGTGATGTACGAGCCGGGCGCCGACTGGCCCGAGCAGGCGTCCGCGGCGGAGATCCTGGTCGTCCCGTCTGCGGCCCACCAGGCGGACGATCTGCTGGCGGCCATGCGCGACCTGCCCAAGCTGCGGCTGGTGCAGACGCTCAGCGCGGGCGTGGAGCTCTGGGAGGGCAAGCTGCCGGACGGGGTGGTGCTGTCCTACGCGCGGGGCGCCCACGGCGGGGCCACCGCCGAGCTGGCCGCGGCCGGGCTGCTGGCCGTGTACCGCGCCCTGCCCCAGTTCGTGGCCAGCCAGGCCGCACACCGCTGGGACCAGCACCCGGCCGAGACGCTGGACGGCAAGCACGTGCTGATCATCGGCGCGGGCGACCTCGCTCAGAGCCTGCGGCGCCAGCTGGAACCGTTCGGCGCGACGGTGACGCTGGTGGGGCGGTCGGCCCGGGACGGGGTCCGGTCGTTCGACGAAGTGCCAGGGCTGGTGGGCGGGCAGGACGCGGTGGTACTGATGGTCCCGTACAACGAACAGACGCACCATCTGGCTGACGCCACGTTCCTGGCCCGGATGCGGGACCGGGCGGTGCTGGTCAACGTGGCCCGGGGCCCGGTGGTGGATACGGACGCGCTGGTGGCCGAGCTGACCGCCGGGCGGCTGCGGGCGGTACTGGACGTGACCGACCCGGAGCCGCTGCCGCCCGGGCACCCGCTGTGGGACGCGCCCGGGGTGCTGATCTTCCCGCACGTGGGGGGCAGCACCACCGGGGTGACGGATCGCGCCTGGCGGGTCGCCGGCGAGCAGATCAGCGCGTTCGCGGCCGGTGACCAGCCGCCGAACCTGGTGAGCGGATGACCGGGCGCCGTTTCGGGGCGGCCGCGGCCGACGTGGCCGGTGTGCTGCTGTTCGTTGTCATCGGCCGGGCCGATCACGGCCACGGCGAGACCGTGTCCGGCGTGGCCAGCACCGCCTGGCCGTTCCTGGCCGGGCTGGCCGCGGGCTGGCTGGTGACCCGGGCCTGGCGGCGGCCGGGCGCCCTGGTGCCGTCCGGGGTCGCGGCCTGGCTCGGTACGGTCGTGGTGGGCATGGTGCTCCGGGTCGCGGCCGGACAGGGTACCGCGGTCTCGTTCATCATCGTCGCGCTGGGTTTCCTGGGCCTGTTTCTGCTGGGGTGGCGCCTGCTGGCCCGGTTCGTGCCCGCGCTCGCCCTGACCGGGCCCGGGCCGACCTCATGAGCAGGCCACTGGCGCCGTGCCGGGGGTGACCCCAGCGAGGTTAGGAGCGGCGTTCGGCGGGAAGCCGCTGAGCGTCCGGGACGCCGCTGCCGGTGGGCGGGGCGGCGTCCCGGGTCAACGCCGAGCTAGGAAACGGAGCATCATGGCTGATGAACTGAGTGGCCTCCGGGTGGCCTTCCTGACCGCCAACGAGGGCGTGGAGCAGGTGGAGCTGACCACGCCGTGGCAGGCCGTCAAGGACGCGGGTGGCACGCCCGAGCTGCTGGCTCCCGAGGCGGGCCAGGTGCAGGCGTTCAACCATCTGGACCAGGGCGACACCTTCCCGGTGCAGCACCCGGTCGACCAGGTCAACCCGGGCGACTATGACGCGGTGGTGCTGCCCGGCGGGGTGGCCAACCCGGATGAGCTGCGGACGGTGCCGGCGGCGGTGAAGTTCCTGCAGTCCGTGGTCGAGGCGGGCAAGCCCATCGCGGTGATCTGCCACGGGCCGTGGACGCTGATCGAGGCGGGCCTGGTGCAGGGGCGGACGCTGACCTCGTGGCCGAGCCTGCAGACCGACATCCGCAACGCGGGCGGCACCTGGGTCAACCAGGAGGTGCAGGTGTGCACCAGCGGGCCGAACGTCCTGGTGTCCAGCCGCAACCCGGATGACCTGCCCGCCTTCAGCCGGGAGTTCGTGTCGGTGTTCCAGCGGGAAGCCAGGCGCGCCTAAACCCTGCCCGGCGCGGGCCGGGTGGGCTCCTTTCTATGATGGGCCCACCCGGCAGCGAAGGTGGGGCGCGGTCATGGCGGTCTCGGACGGGCCGGGCTCGGTCGCGTTCGTGGTCAACCGCACCCGGGTCCGCGATCCGGACCGGTTCGCCCGGACCTGCCGGGCCACCGCGCTGGCCCGCGGCTGGGCTCCGCTGTTCCTGCCGACGAGCCGGGAGGATCACGGCGAAGGGCTGGCCCGGCACGCGGTCACGG
>DASWVA010000149.1:0-17566 GCA_036401415.1 Streptosporangiaceae bacterium | reverse complement strand
GCGGCCCGGGCCACGTCATAGATGGTCGGCGGCTGGCTCACCGCCAGCACGCCCGGAGAAGGCGCGGCCGGGCGGGACAGGCCCGGAGCGGGCGCTCCGGCGAGACGCGCGGTACCGGCAGTGGTCACCTCGGCGGCGCCGTCGGTCCCGGGAGCGGACGCATCGGCGGCGTACGCGGTACTGTCCGCGTTCACCGTCGTCTCCGCGTCCACGGGCCGGCTCCTTCCGGACAGCGGCCCGGCGTCAGCGCCGGACCCCGGACCCGGCGTCTGTGCCGGTCCTCGCCCGGAAAGCGGTAAGCGCTTACCGGGGTGTCCTGAAGAGTACGTCTGTGTCTATACCTCCCTCAAGGGTTATCACTGCGACCGTTACGGGAAAGTGACATACGGTTGCCCCCGCCCGGATCGGGGTGCCGCCGTCGCGGGCTGGACCTCCCGCCCCGGGCGCCGAGGCCGGAAAATGCGGCCAGGCCCCGGCTCACGAGGCGCTGACGTGGGCCGATGTGACCCGGGTCACCGGGCCGCCCGCTGTCCGCGCGGCCTCCGCCGGAGTGAAAAGTCTGATCCACTCTGGGACGTAAGTGGTCTTGTGGGGCATTCGGGCCGAGCCCGGCAGGAGCGCCGACATATACCCGAAACATGGCCCGGGCGCTGGCCTGATGCGTTACCGGCTGCGTAACAAACGGGAAATGAGCCGGAAACCCGGCTATGGGAAATATGGAGGCGTTCCGAGACAGACACCGGAGCGGCCGGGGTGGGCCCGTATGGCCCAGGGGGGAGACCCCTGGAAGCCCCCGAATGGCCCATCCAAGGTAGCCCCCCTGGAGGCGCAGGGCAGTGATTCCATACGCATCATGGCTGAATGCCGGGGACAACTCCTGGCAGATGACAGCCGCGACGCTCGTCGGCTTGATGAGCATTCCCGCGCTGGCCGTGCTGTACGGCGGCCTCGTTCAGAAGAAGTGGGTCATGAACACCGTGCTCATGGTGTTCAGTACCTTCGCCGTGGTCCTCATCACGTGGGTCTTGTGGGCCTTCAAGATGAGCTTCGGCCACAAGTGGATCGGCACCTTCGTCGGGATACCCGGCACCGTGCTCGGCCACAACGCCCTGCAGGGTCAGGCTGATGTTCCCCTGCTCGACGGGCTGATGCCCAAGTTCAGGTTCCCGCAGGGCTCGCTGGTCTACTTCCAGTTTGTGTTCGCCGGCATCACGCCCATCCTGTTCATCGGCAGCGTGCTCGGCCGGATCAGCTTTAAGGTGTGGCTGATCTTCGTGCCGCTGTGGATCACGTTCGCCTACTCAGTGAACGCGTTCCTGATCTGGGGCGGTGGCTACTGGGCGGGCAAGGGTGCGCTCGACTTCAGTGGTGGTTACGTCATCCATCTCGCCGCTGGCACCTCCGGCTTCGTCGCGGCCGCCGTCATCGGGCCCCGCCTGGCACGTGACCGGGAGCGGGCGGTACCGAACAACTTGATGTTCGTGGCCGTCGGTGCGGGCCTGCTGTGGCTCGGCTGGAACGGCTTCAACGGTGGTGACCCGTACTTCGCCGGGGCGGACGCGTCGGCCGCCATCGTCAACACCAACGTGGCCACCGCCGTCGCCATGATGACCTGGATCCTCATGGACATGTTCCTGAGCTCCGAGAAGAAGCCCACGTTCCTCGGTGGCCTCAACGGCATGATCTGCGGTCTGGTCGGTATCACCCCCGCGGCGGGTTTCGTCAACGGCTTCGGCGCCATCCTGATCGGTTTCATCTGCTCCGCGATCGTCTGGGTGGCCTGGACCTACCTGCCGCGTTACGTCTGGCCGTTCAACAAGGTCGATGATGCGCTCGGGGTGGTCTACACCCACGGCATCGCCGGGTTGTTCGGTGGCTTGCTGACCGGCTGCCTGGCTGACCCGAACATGATCGAGTACCTGGGCGTCGGGAAGAACGCCGGCTTCAGCGGCGCAGGCCTGTTCTACGGGCACCCGAAACAGCTGGCCATTCAGGCCGGCGCGGCCCTGACCATCATCGTCTGGGACGGCCTGATCACGTTCATCATCTTGCGGGTGCTGGGCTTGTTCATGAAGCTCCGCATCCCCGACGCCGACCTGGAGATCGGCGACGTGGCGGTGCACGGCGAAGAGGCGTACCCCTCGGAGGAACTGGTCCGCGTGGCCTCCGGCATCGCGGCCGAGCCTCTCTCCCCGAGCACCCCCCGGTCCGCCCTGGAACCGGAAAGGACCCCGGCCAGCAAGGAAGACACCTAGCCGCTGCCACTCCAGTCCGCCCCCGGTGCCCTCGGCGCCGGGGGCGGACTCTTTTTCACCGCCCGGTGGTCGCGGTCTGCGACTCCGGCCGCACAATGGGATATATGGCTGCACCTGTGACCAAGACGAAAACGCTGGTAACCGACGATGGCGTTCCGATCGACGCGGTGCATCTGGCTCAGGACAGCGACCTCGCCATCGTGCTGGCCCACGGGTTCACGCTGTCGTGGCAGCGGCCGGCCGTGTGGCAGATCACCTCCCGGCTCAACCGGCTGGCCGGCGTGCTCAGCTTCGACTTTCGCGGGCACGGGCGGTCCGGTGGACTGTCCACGCTGGGAGACAGGGAGATCAACGACGTCGACGTGGTCGTCCGCTACGCCCACGAACTCGGCTACCGGCGGGTCGCCGCGGTCGGTTTCTCCATGGGAGCGTCGGCCGTGCTGCGGTACACCGGGCTGGTGGGCCGCGGGCTGGACGCGGTGGCGTCGGTCAGCAGCCCGGGCTGGTGGTACTACCGGGGGACCGAGCCGATGCGGCGCGTCCACTTCGCGGTCGAGCACCGCCTCGGCCGCCTGGTCACCAAGGTGGCCTACAACACGCGGATCGCCTCTGACGCGTGGAATCCGGTGCCGGTTCCCCCCGACGAGGCCGCGGCCCGGATCACGGGCATTCCGCTGCTGGTCGTCCACGGTGACCGGGACCCGTACTTCCCGGTCGAGCACGCCCACCGGATCTTCCGGGCCGCCCGCGACCCGAAGGAACTGTGGCTGGTGCCCGGGTTCGGGCACGCCGAATCCGCCTGCCAGCCCGTGCTGACCGACCGGATCGGCGGGTGGGTGGCCCAGGCGGCCGGTGCCACGGACGCGCTGGCCCGGGCCCTGGCGGCCGGGGCCGTCGTGACCGGGCCGCTGCCCCGGCTCGATGGCGCGAAGGTTACCGAGAACGTGGTCGAGGCGGCCGGCGCCGCGGGCCTGCTTCCGGCGGGCGGCGCCGCGGGCCCCGAGGGTTACCAGCCCGAGGGCAGCGGCATGCCCTCGCTGTAGCCGGACGCGCTCTGCAGCCCGATCGTGGCCCGCTCGTACAGCTCCTCCAGGTTGCGCGCGCCAGCGTAGGTGCAGGCGCTGCGCAGCCCGGCCACGATCGAGTCGATCAGGTCCTCGACCCCCGGACGGCGGGGTTCCAGGTACATCCGCGCGGTCGAGATGCCCTCCTCGAACAGCTCCTTGCGGGCCCGCTCGAACGGGGAGTCGCCCGCGCCGCGGTTCCGCACGGCCCGGGCCGACGCCATGCCGAAGCTTTCCTTGTACAGCCGGCCGTCGGCATCGCGGAACGCGTCGCCGGGCGACTCGTACGTACCCGCGAACCAGGAGCCGATCATCACGCTGGACGCGCCCGCGGCCAGGGCCAGGGCTACGTCCCGTGGGTGCCGCACGCCCCCGTCGGCCCACACGTGCCTGCCGAGCCGGCGGGCCTCGGTGGCGCATTCCAGGACCGCGCTGAACTGCGGCCGGCCCACTCCGGTCATCATCCGGGTGGTGCACATCGCACCCGGCCCAACCCCGACCTTCACGATGTCCGCGCCCGCCTCGGCCAGGTCGGCGACCCCGGCCGGGGTGACCACGTTGCCCGCCGCCACCAGCGCCTCCGGGCACGTTTCCCGGATCCGGCGCAACGCGCTCAGCATCTTCTCCTGGTGGCCGTGCGCGGTGTCCACCACCACCATGTCCGCGCCCGCGTCCAGCAGCAGCCGGGCCCGGGAGCCCGGGTCGCCGTTCACGCCGATGGCCGCGGCCACCCGGAGCCGGCCCGTGCCGTCGGTGGCCGGCCGGTACAGGGTGGCCCGCAGGGCGCCGGTCCGGGTCAGGATGCCCACGCAGCGCCCGGCCTCGTCCACCACCGGCGCCAGCCGGTGACGGCCCTCGTGCAGCAGGCCGAACGCGTGCTCAGGATCGGTCCCGGCCGGAATCGTGACCGGCTTGGCCGACATGACCTGGCGCAGCTGGGTGAACCGGTCCACCCCCTGGCAGTCCGCGTCGGTCACCACCCCCACCGGCTTGCCGTCCTCCACCACGATCACCGCGCCGTGTGCCCGCTTGGGCAGCAGGCTGAGCGCCTCGCCGGTGGTATCACCGGGGCCCAGGGTGATCGGGGTGTCGTGCACCAGGTCCCGGGACTTCACCCAGGTCACCACGCTGGCCACCACGTCGACCGGGATGTCCTGGGGCAGTACCGCCAGCCCGCCGCGCCGGGCCACGGTCTCCGCCATCCGCCGTCCGGACACCGCGGTCATGTTGGCCGTGACCAGCGGGATCATCGCACCGCTGCCGTCGGTCGTGGCCAGGTCCACGTCCAGCCGGGAGGCCACCGAGGACCGGCCCGGCACCATGAACACGTCGTTGTAGGTCAGGTCCTGCCCGGGAGCAGTTTCACCAAGAAAGCGCACACTGGAAAGTGTGCCCGCTGGCGGCGGGTGCTATCGCCGGAGCCGGGCCGGACGGCGCGGACGCCGGGGACCGCGGCCTCAGGCCGGCCGGGCCGGGGAGGGGGCGAACGCCGCGTACATGATGTCGGCGATGCGGTTGGCCATCTCGTCAACCGGGAGCTTCACCTCGGCGCTGAGCAGGTAGTTCACCCGCTCCAGCATCATCAGGCACGCGACCGCGGTCAGCTCGGCGTGCTCGGGCAGCTGGCCCGCGTTGCGTGAGGACGCGGTCATGCCGGTGGTCATGGCCTCGGAGATGCTGAACAGCATCTGCAGGCCGTCGCCGTAGACTTCCTCCGGCACCAGGTCGGCTTGGCTCAGGATGCGGATCACGGTGGCGTGGGCCGCGTAAACGTCGAAGAACGTCCGGACCCAGCGCCGCAGCACGGCGATGCCCGCCTCGTCCCGGGTGACGACCGGGAAGTCGCCCGCCACCACTTCCATGTCCCGCAGCGCGTCCTGGAGCAGGGCCTTGAAGAGGTCCTCTTTGTTGGAAAAATAAAGGTAGAAGGTGCCGTGCGAGATGCCGGCCCGGCGGACGACATCGTCGACGCGGACACCGTGGAAGCCGCGCTCCTCGAACTCGATCATCCCCGCGTCGAGGAGCCGCTTGACCGTGGCCCGGCCCTGAGCGCGCAGCTCACGGTCGCGGGCGGGAACCCCGCCCCCGTGCGAGGGCGGCCGGGGCCTGCCTTCTTCGGTGCCGGGATTTCCCGGGCCGCGGCTTCCCTCTCCAGTCATGTAAAGAGACTAGCCGTCCACTTCCCGCCACGGTGGCAGTGCGGGTAGCTGAGCCGGGGCCTACCCACGCCCACCTGCGGCGCTGCTACCCTTCCAGCGGTGAGGAGTCAGGCCCGCCGGGCCCGGGCGGACGGGGTCTGCGCCCCGGCCGGGGGGGCCCGCGCGGTGACCGGGCCACCGGCCGCACAACCCGGCGCTGGCCTGCGAAAGCACCTGCGCGGAGTCAGCGTCCTGACCGTGGTCGCGGCGGCGATGAACATGACCGACGCGCTGCTCCGGTTCCGGCGTTTCCTCTCCACTACGTTCGACCTGGTTATCTTCGACCAGGGCATCCGGGGGTACGCGCACTTCCGTGCGCCGGTGTCGATCGCGCGCGGGGTGGCCGACGGCGGCACCGCCCACTTCGTGCTGCTGTCCGACCACTGGTCGCCCATCCTGGCCGTGCTCGGCCCCCTGTACTGGCTACGGGGCGGACCCGCCGCCCTGCTGGTGGCCCAGGGTGTGCTGTTCGCGGTGGCCATCCCGCCGCTGTGGGCCTTCACCGCGCGCCAGCTGAGCCCGCGCGCGGCGTACTGCGTGGCGGCGGCGTACGCGCTGTCGCTGCCGATCATGGCCGCGGTGACGTTCGACTTCCACGAGGTCGCGTTCGTGCCGGTGCTCACCGCGGTGATGGCCGAGCGTTTCCAGGCCGGACGGCGCTGGCCGGCCATCGGCGCCGCGGCGGCCCTGCTCCTGGTCAAGGAGGACATGGGCCTGCTCGTCGCCGGATACGGGGTGTATCTGCTGCTGACCCGGCAGCGCTGGACCGGGCTCGGGTTCATCGCGGGCGGAGCGGCCGCGACCTGGCTGGCCAGCCACCTGCTCATCCCCGCGTTCGGCGGCTCGGCCACCTTTTACTGGGCCTACAGCCAGTTCGGCCCGGCCATGGGCAGTGCCGCCCTGAACATTGTCACCCACCCCCTGCACGCCGTAGGTGTACTGGTCACGCCGGGGGTCAAGGTTCGCACCATGGTGGGGCTGCTGGTCCCGCTCGGGTTCTTGTCGCTGGCCTCGCCGCTGGTGCTGGCGGCCGTACCGCTGCTGGCCGAGCGGATGCTGGCCTCGGGCTATCCGCTGTGGTGGCAGGCCAAGTTCCAGTACGACGCCTTCATCGTGATGATCTTGTTCCTGGCGGCGGTGGACGGGGCCGCGCGGCTCCAGCGCCAGTGGCGGCGAGCCGGCTGGCGCCTGCCACCGGGGCGGGCCGGCGGGAGCGGGCCGCACCGGGCCCGCGACTGGCCGCCCGCCACCGTCTGGGCCGCGGTGGTGCTGATCGCAGCCCTGGCCTACCTGCCGTTCTCACCGTTCGGCCAGCTCCTGCACCCCCGGTACTACCTGGTCAACCCGCGGATGGCTGCGGCCGCCCGGGCCGTCGCCCAGGTTCCTTCCGGGGCCGAGGTGGAGGCGGCCAACAACATCGGCCCGCACCTGTCCGGCCGGGACACGGTCCTGCTGCTGGACGGCACCCCCCGCTGGGCGCCGTGGGTGGTGGCCGACACCAAGGGGCTCGACTTCCCGTTCTGCACCCCTGGCCAGCAGGCCCAGGACGTGAGGTACCTCAAGGCGCACGGCTACCGGCAGACTTTCGCCGACGACGGCTACGTGGTGCTGCACCGGCCCGCTGACCGGAAGACCCGGCAGGCCCTGATCCACCCGGGAATCGCCGCCCGCATTCACACCGGCGTGTGTTACTAGGAAGGCAGCCGGCCTTTCAGCGGCCAGCCGCCCTTCTGCTGCGCGCGGCCTCCGGATATTGTGATGGGATCGTGGGCAAAATGTTGTGGCGCAGGCTATCCGTGGTCGCCGCTGCCGTGTCGCTGGGCGCGGTGGCCGCGACCGGTACCGGCTACGCCGGCGTGACCCGGCCCGCCAGCATCGGGGTGCCCTTCGGTTCCGCCGTGGTCGTGCCGTACCCCCTGCCCGCCGCCGCCGCCCGGGCCACGGTCACCACCGCCGAGCCGCGCCAGCTGGTGGTGCCCGATGTGCTGGCGGTCATCCAGGCCGGTATCCCCGCCGCCGACCTGCCGAAAATCAGGAAGCTGACCGGCGTCCGCGCTGTACTCGGCGTCAGCGGCGGCGCCATCGAAATCAACGGCCAGCAGGTCAACGTGATCGGCGTCGACCCGTCACAGTTCCGCTCCTGGACGTCACCGGCCACGGCCGGGAAGCAATCCGTGTGGCAGGCCCTGTCCCGTGGCCAGTTCATCACGTCGGCCGCGGCCCAGCGCTCCCTGAACCTGAGCCGGGGACACTCCTACCCGGTGGCCGCGGCCACCAAGGCGCAGCTCGCCTTCGGCGGCGCGGCCGGACTGAGCGTGCCCGGGGTGGACGCGGTGGTCGACCGGACGGTCGCGGCCCGGCTCGGGCTGGTGGCCAGCCTGGCCGTGCTGATCAACGCGCCCGCCGACAACCTGGCCACGCTGGTCGGGCAGGTGCGGACGATCACCGGGTCCAGCAGCCACGTCATCAGCCTGCAGCCCACCACCACGACCACCGCGGGCAAGCTCCCGGTGGACACCAGCGTCTCCAGTGCCCGGCCCAGCAGCTACCTCGAGCTGTACAAGGCTTCCGCGGCCCGCTACTGCCCGGGGCTGTCCTGGACCGTGCTGGCCGCGATCGGTGAGGTGGAAAGTGGCAACGGCACCAACGTCGGCCCGTCCAGCGCAGGCGCGCTCGGGCCGATGCAGTTCCTGCCGTCCTCGTGGCAGCAGTGGGGCATCGACGGGTTCGGCGACACCGGTACGCCGAACATCATGAACCCCTACGACGCCGTGCCCAGCGCGGCCGACTACCTCTGCGCCGGGGGAGCGGCCCAGGGCGGCCACTCGCTCTACAACGCGATCTTCTCCTACAACCACGCGGACTGGTACGTGAACGAGGTGCTGGCCATCGCGCGGGAGTACGCCCAGACGGAGGGCTGACGCACCGGCATGGGCTGGCGCACCGGCGCTAGCGCAGGCGGCGCAGACCGGCCAGGCAGACCGCGGCGCTGGCCAGGCCGCAGCCGGCCGCGAACACGTAGCCCCAGCGAGGCCCGTGCGCGTCGATGACGAACCCGACCACCGACGAGCCGGCCGCCACGCCGACCGCGATCCCGGTGCTCAGCCAGGTCAGCGCCTCGGTGCCGCGGCCCGGGCGGGCCTGCGCCTGGATCAGGCTGAACCCGGCGATCAGCGTCGGGGCGATGGTCAGCCCGCACAGGTAGATCACCGGCACCAGCGTGAGCAGGTTGGGCTGGGCCCAGAACGTGCCCACCCCGGCCACGGTCACCGTCAGCGTGGCCGCGAAGCGCCGCTCGACCGGGGCGCGCCAGGTCCGGGTGCCGTACCAGAGGCCGCCGGTCGCGCTGCCCAGCGCGTACGTCCCGAGGATCAGGCCGGCCAGCGGCTTGTGCCCGAAGTGCTGGGCGAACGCGACCGTGCTGAGGTCGACCGAGACGAACATCGCGCCCAGGAACCAGTACACCGGCACCAGCACGATCAGCGCGGGTGCGGCCGACTGCCGCCGCCCCGGGCGCTCCCGCCGCACGGACACGGGGCCCGGCACCAGCGGGACGGCATCCGGGCCGCCCGCCGGCGGCCCGGCCACGGGCGGCTCGGTGGCCCGCTGAGCCACGAACCACAGCACGCCCGCCACGCACGACACGGTGGCCACCAGCAGCCCGCTCGCCGGGTGCACCTCGGTGGCCAGCACCGTCACCACGGCCGGGCCGAGCACGAACACCAATTCGTCGGCCACCGACTCGAACGAGAACGCGGTGTGCAGTTGCGGTGAATCCGCGAGCAGGTTGGTCCACCGGGCCCGGACCATTGAGCCGAGCGACGGCATGGTCGCCCCGGACGCGATGGCCGGGATGAACAGCACCCAGTCGGGGGCGTGCAGTTCGACCGCGGCGACCAGGGCGGCGGTGGTGACCGCGAACGCCGCCACCAGGGGCCGCAGCACCACCCGCTGCCCGCGCCGGTCGGCCAGCCGGGCCATCTGCGGGGCGCAGACCGCCGAGCCGAGCGAGCCGGTGGACGCGACGGCCCCGGCCACCCCGTACCGCCCGGTGCCGGCCGCGATGAGCAGCACCGTGCCCAGCCCGTACATGGACATCTGCATCCGGCCGATGAGCCCGGCTGCGGAGAACCGCCACGTACCCGGGATGCGGAAGATCTCGGCGTAGGGGTTGCGGGTCAGCCGGCCGCGCCGCCGCTCACGAGTGTCCGCCATGACCCGGTTGTGCCTCCACCAGGACTCTAACCGGTGGGTTCAGCGGGCGGTCCGCCGGTGGCCCGGTCATCGCGTTCTTCCTGGTTGGATGGAAACATGCCCGACTACGACGCCTTCCTCCTGCTCTCATTCGGCGGCCCGGAAGCCCCTGGGGACGTGATGCCGTTCCTGCGGAACGTAACCGGCGGCCGCGGCATCCCCGACGAGCGCCTGGCCGCCGTGGCCGAGCACTACTACGCGGTCGGCGGCGTCAGCCCGATCAACCAGCAGTGCCGGGACCTGCTCGAAGCTCTCCGGGCCGCCTTCCCGGCGGCGGGCCTGGATCTGCCCATCTACTGGGGCAACCGGAACTGGGACCCCTACCTGACCGAGACCGTGGCCAGCATGGCCACTGACGGCGTCCGCCGGGCGGTGGCCTTCGTCACCTCCGCCTACAGTTCCCTGTCCAGCTGCCGGCAGTACCTGGATGACCTTGACCGGGCCCGGGCCGAGGTCGGTCCGGGCGCCCCCCGAATCGACAAGATCCGCCGGTACTTCAACCACCCCGGCTTCGTCGAGCCCTTCGCGGAGGGGGTGCGGGCCGCCCTGGCCCAGCTGCCGCCCGGAGCCCGGGACCAGGCCCCGCTGGTGTTCACCGCGCACAGCGTGCCCCAGGTGATGGCCGATGCCAGCGGGCCCCCGGCGGGCTGGGGCGCAGCCGGCCCGGGCGGGCGGTACGTGGCCGAGCTGACCGAGGCCTGCCGGCTGATCGCGGGCCGCGTCCCGGGGGAGGGGCGCCCGTGGCAGCTGGTGTACCAGAGCCGCAGCGGCCCGCCCAGCCAGCCGTGGCTGGAGCCCGACATCGTGGACCACCTCGGCACCCTGCACCGGGACGGCGCGCCCGGCGCGGTCATCATTCCGGTCGGCTTCGTGTCCGACCACATGGAGGTCCGGCACGACCTGGACACCGAGGCGGCGCAGGCCGCCCGCGACCTGAACCTGCCGCTGGCCCGGGCCGCCACCCCCTGGTACCACCCGCAGTTCCGGGAAATGGTGGTCGACCTGGTCCGCGAGCGACTGGAGGACCGGCCGTACGCGGACCGGCCGGCGCTGGGGGCGATGGGCCCGTCCACCGATGAGTGCCCGGCGGGCTGCTGCGTGTTCAGCCGCCCGGGGGCACCGGCATGACCGGGCCCGATCCAGAGGAACTGCTGGCGCTGGCCGACGCCGCCGCGGCCGCCGCGGCCGCGCTGCTGGCCGCGGAGGGCGCCCAGCAGCGCCCGGACGTGGTTCAGACCAAATCCAGCCTGACCGACGTCGTGACCGAGATGGACCGCCGCGCCGAAGCCCTGATCACCGAGCGCATCCGCGCGGCCCGCCCGGACGACGCGATCCTGGGCGAGGAGGGCGGGGAGACCCGGGGCCCCGGCCACGGGCCGGCGTCAGCCGGCGGCCCGGCCGTCCGCTGGATCGTCGACCCGCTCGACGGGACCGTCAACTACCTCTACGGCCTGGCCGACTGGTCGGTCAGCATCGCCGCCGAGGTCGCAGGCACGATCGTGGCCGGCGCGGTCGCCATCCCGCTGCGCGGCGAGACCTACCTGGCCGCCCGTGGCCGCGGTGCCACCGTGCGCGCCGCCACGGGACAGACCACGGCCGCAGGCCGCACCCCCGCTCTGCGCTGCAACCGTGACGTCCCGCTGGCCCAGGCCCTGGTCGGCACCGGCTTTGGCTACCTGCCGGGCCGCCGCCAGATCCAGGGCGCGGTGGTGGGCGCGCTGCTGCCCCGCATCCGTGACATCCGGCGCGGCGGCTCCGCCTCGGTCGACCTGTGCTCGGTCGCGGCCGGCCGTCTGGACGCCTTCTACGAACGGGGCCTGAACTACTGGGACTACGCGGCGGGCGCACTGATCGCCGAAGAAGCCGGTGCTCGCGTCACCGGGCTGGGCGGGCGTCCCGCCGGCCCTTCGTTCACGGTCGTGGCCGCTCCCGGCCTGCACGAGGAACTGGCCGGCGCCCTGACCGCCCTGGATCCGGAACGGGACGCCTGACGGCCCGGAAGTGATCCGCAGGTCGGGTCAGGACAGGACAGGCTCCGCGATCCCGTGTGCGGCGGCGATCCCGCGCAGGTGCTCGATCTCATCGAGGTGGGTATCGGTGAGATCCGCGTCGCCGGCGGCCAGTGCCGCCCGCAGGCAGGCGTGCGCATCCCGGAAACGGCCCTGCAGTGCGGCGGCGAACTCGCCCATGCGGCTCCCTGCGGTTGAGCGCGAATCTGTGTGGCAGGTCCTACCCCCGGCGTAGTTCGCGCTAAACCCGCAACCACGGCAAAGCGGGCACTCCGGAATGAGATGAGCACCACGCGGGCATACCGGCCCGGATGGTTCGCCAAGCCGGGGCCAGTGCTGTCGTCAGGAGGACGTTCATGCCGGTACACTTCGCCCTCGGCGGCACGCGGAAGCGGAGGTGAGGTGCACGTCACACCCTCCACGGCACGGCACCCGGCGCGCTGCGTGTACCGGGCCCGCAAACGTGACAGAATTCGCCGCCGGATCCGGGCACAACTACGGCCTTCCGAGCGTTACACCCGCGCGGTGAAGAGGCGCACAACGTATGGAGGGGGAAAGAACCACCATGGCTACTGATTACGACAGCCCGCGGAAGACCGACGACGACCTGACCGAAGACAGCCTGCAGGAACTGCAGGCCCGCCGGATGGACCAGTCGTCCAGCACGATCGACATCGACCCGGACGAGGTGGCTGAGTCACTTGAGCTGCCGGGTGCGGACCTGTCTAACGAGGAACTGTCCGTCCGCGTCATCCCGCGCCAGGCCGATGAGTTCACCTGCTCGCGGTGCTTCCTGGTGCACCACCGAAGCCAGCTGGCCGAGGAGCGTGGCAGCCAGCTCGTGTGCCGCGAGTGCGCGGCCTGAGGCCAGCTCCATAGTCGCTGCGCCTGCGACGGTTGACGGGGACGGATACGGGGCCCGGTACCGGGAGCGAGGAGCGGCACGCCGCCACGCTCCCGGTCATCAAGCCGACCGGGCAGAGCAGTCCTACTTTTCGGCCTGCCCGGCCTGATAAGCGCGTACCTGCCTGATCGCGGCCCGGGTGGCCAGCAGCCGGGCGGCCTCCAGGCCGACGCCGGTCACCACCGCCCAGCCGAGTGCCTCCAAAATTCCGACTTCCGGATCGTCTGCGTTCACCGGGGGCTCCTTCCCGGTGAACCTGGTCCAGGCGAACGTGATGAGCTTGCGGGCGACGAAGGCTGCCGCGAACGCGGCCGCCATCCCCGCCACCTTGGTCGTCGTGTCTGTGCGCTGGTCCGACATCGCGGTGCTTCCTCCAAACGGCATCATCAGATCATTCCACGTGCGCGCGGGTGCCCGTACGTCCGCGTTCGATCACGGCGCTCAGCTCGTCCGGCCGCCGCGTCCCGATCAGCCAGTAGGGGACCTGTCCCTCCGGGTCCTCGACCTCCAGGTACACCGCGCGTTTCAGGAACGGCTTGATCAGCGTGTGCGCGGCCGGATCGGCCTGCGCGCCGCGCATGGCCGCGGCCTGCTTCTCGTCCAGCGCCTGCACCGAGGTGATGCGGGCCAGCGGCAGCACGGCGCCGGCGGCCCGCACCTCGCCGCCGGTCACCTCGACCACCCCGGATCCCCAGGCCAGCAGCGCGGCGACATAACCCACGATGAAGACGGCGTAGACGATCACCACGATCAGCGCGCTGAGGTTGGCGTACATCGCGTAGGCGCCGAGCAGCGCGATGACCGGCACCGCCAGAATCCACCACGCCACCGGCACAGCGAGGCGTTCGCGGTAATCACGCATGCGGTCAACCGTAGTTGGTTAGATGGGTGCCATGGCGGGGCGGTCGGCCGAGGGCATCGGCCAGCAGGCGCGCCAGCGGGCTGAGCACCTGCTGGCCACCGCCCGGGCCCGGCGGGCCGCGGCGCACCGCGACCTCACCGCCGAGGACGGCTCACCCGCGGCCGCCCCCAGCGTCAGCGAAACAGCCGGCGGGCACGTCGCGGCGAGCCAGCCTGGCCCGGCGGGTCCACCGGACGCCCCCGGGGCCCTGGTCCCGCGCTGGCTGCAGGCCGCAGGCGCCTGGTCCTGGCGGTTGCTGTTCGTCGCCGCGGTCCTCTACCTGCTCTACCTCATCGCGGGCCGGCTGACCGTGGTGGTGGTGCCGTGCCTGGCCGCGCTGCTGCTCACTGCGCTGCTGCAGCCGCTGACCGCCCGGCTGCACCGGGCCGGCCTGCCGATGCTCGCCGCCACCTGGTGCACCCTGCTGGGCGCGGTGATCGTCCTGGCCGGGACGATCACCCTGGTTACGGTCAGGGTCCGCGCGGAGTACCCCAACCTGGTCTCCGAGATCCGGCACACCACCAGGCAGCTGCAGACCTGGATCGCCGGACCGCCGCTGCACCTGAAAACCGCGAACCTGCAGAAGCTGTCCAACCAGTTGACGGCCTACCTCAGCCAGCACAAGACGGTGGTGGCCGGCACCGTGGTGACCGGCGGGGAGATCGTGGTCGAAATCCTGGCCGGCCTGGTGCTGATGCTGTTCGTGACGTTTTTCCTGCTCAAGGATGGGGCGCGAATCTGGGCCTGGCTGATCCGGGCGTTCGGCCGGGACGGCGCCGAGCGGGCCGACCGGGCAGGCCGGGCCGCCTGGCTGGCGGTGGTCTACTACATGCGGGGCACGGTGCTGGTCGCCGCGACCCACGCCCTGGTCATCACGGCCACGCTGACCATCATGGGGGTGCCGCTGGTGGCGGCGATGGCGGTACTGGTCTTCCTGTCCTCGTTCGTCCCGCTGGTCGGGTTGCTGTTCGCCGGGGCCCTGGTCATTCTGCTCACGCTGGTCACCAAGGGCTGGATCGCCGGGGTGATCGTGCTGGCCATCTTCGTGGGCGAGGACCAGCTGGAGAGCCACCTGCTCCAGCCGCTGGTGGTGGGCCGCATCGTCCGGCTGCACCCGCTGGCCGTAATCCTCGCCCTGGCCGTGGGCAGCGTGGTGGCCGGTGTCCCCGGTGCGGTGGTGGCCGTCCCCATCGCGGCCGCGATCAACCGGGCCGTACCGGAACTGCGCCGCCGTCCGGTGCCGCCCGCGACCGCGGCCGGCACCCCGCCGGCCGGCGGGGTGCCGGCCCGGACCGGGCCCGGTGCCACGGCCTCCCCGGAAGCCGGGACAGACGCGCCCCCACCGGGCGATCAGGCTCCTGTGACCGGTCCGCCACGATAAGCTCACCGGCATGACCGGGACCTACGAGCCGTCCGCGGTGGTTGACGTCCTGATCCAGCGGCTGGACCCAGGCTTGCCGCAGCCTGCCTACGCTCACCCCGGCGATGCCGGGTGTGACCTGTACACGACGGACGACGTCGACCTGGGGCCGGGGGAGCGGACCCAGGTGCGGACCGGCCTGGCCATCGCGCTGCCCGCCGGCTACGCCGCTTTCGTGCACCCTCGCTCGGGCCTGGCCGCCCGGTCCGGCGTCACGGTCGTCAACGCGCCCGGCACGGTCGACGCGGGTTATCGCGGGGAGATCGAGGTCACGCTGCTCAACACCGACCGGTCGGCCCCGGTCAGCTTCAGGCGCGGCGACCGGATCGCCCAGCTGGTCATCCAGCGGGTCGAGCCCGTGCGGTTCCATGAGGTGGGCACCCTGCCCGGATCGGCCCGGGGTGACGGCGGATTCGGCTCCACCGGCGGCCACGCGGCCACCGCGACCACGGCGTGAGCAACGCCGCGCGCCGAGTAGCGTAAATCCGTTACATCGGCAGTTCGAGGGGAACCGCACTGGTGACCCACTCCGGGGAGCAGACGAAGGAGCGTGCGTAGTGTTCCGTCGGCGTCGACGCGAGGACGCGGACCAGGCCAGGGCCGGGCATTCCGGGGCGGATACGGCCGGCGGGGACCGGGCCGACGACGAGCAACCCGCTGACCGGGCCGGGGCCGGCGAGGCGACCGTGCGCCCGGCCGCCACCGGGAACGCGGGCCACGGCTCTGGTAACGGCCCGTGGGACGCCGACGACGCCTTCCCGCAGCGGGACCGGGCGGATTTCGGCAGCCTGCTGGTCCCGGTCATGCCGATGCAGCAGATCGAGCTGGCCACCGACGGGCAGCGGGTCATCTGGGTGTCGGTCAAGACTGCGCAGAGCGAACTGCGCGTGCACGCCTTCGCCGCGCCGCGCAGCTCCGGCCTGTGGGACGAGGTCCGGCCGGAGATCGCGGCCGAGCTGGCGTCGGTCGGCACCACCGCGCAGGAGACTGAGGGCCCGTTCGGGGCTGAGATGTTCGCGCAGGTTCCGGTGCAGCCGGGCAACCCCGCCGCGGGAACCGTCCCGATGCGCTTCATCGGGGTCGACGGACCCCGCTGGCTGCTCCGTGGCCTGATCATCGGGGCCGCCGCGGTCGGCACCGAGCCCGCTGAGCCGTTCGAAGACATCCTCAGCGACGTGGTGGTGGTCCGTGGCGACCACCCCATGCCGCCCCGTGACATGCTCGAGCTGCGACTGCCGGCCGAGATCCAGCAGGCCATCGAGCAGCAGCAGGCGATCGAGCAGCAGCAGGCCGCCGCGGCTCAGGAGGCGGCGGGCGCGCAGCCCGACGAGGGCGGGCAGCCGCCGCACCAGATCGACCTCAACCCGTTCGAGCGCGGCCCCGAATTCACCGAGACGCGCTGAACCGCCGAATTTACGCGCGGTAACATCGCAGAAACCCGGCCCCGCTAACGTGCTCGCATGGGGAGCCCTACGCGGTCTGAGTCACGGCCGGACCGTCCGCGTGTCCGGATCAGCGGCACGGTGCAGAACATCCGGCACGCCCGGATCGGCGGTATGCCTGCCCTGGAAGCCGACCTGCTCCCAGTGGGCCGGAGCCGGATCGAGCTGGTCTGGCTCGGCCGGGACGCGATCCCCGGCATCGAGCCCGGCAGCATGGTGGCCGTGGAGGGCCGGGTCGCCGTCCGCCGCGGCCGCGACACGTTGTACAACCCGCGCTACGAGCTGGCCGCGTCCGCGATGGCCAGCTAGCCACGCGCTCAGCTCAGTTGCCGGACAGCAGCTGGGCGAGCTGGTCTTCCACGTCCTGACTGGCCACGAACAGCAGCTCGTCGCCGGCTTCCAGCGGGTCGTCCTGCTGCGGGACGATGACCCGGCCCTCCCGCAAGATCGCCACCAGCGCGGTGTCGGCGGGCAGGTCGATGTCACCGAACCGCTGGCCCACCAGCGGAGCATCGGGTCCCATGGTCAGCTCGACCAGACTGGCCTCGCTCTGCCGGAACGTCATCAGCCGGACCAGGTCACCGACGCTGACGGCCTCCTCGACCAGGGCAGACAGCAGGCGCGGTGTGGACACGGCCACGTCCACACCCCATGACTCGTTGAACAGCCACTCATTGTTGGGGTGGTTGATCCGGGCCACCACCCGGGGCACCCCGTATTCGGTTTTGGCCAGCAGCGAGACGACCAGGTTGGCCTTGTCGTCGCCGGTGGCCGCGATGACCACGTTGCAGCGGTGCAGCGCGGCCTCGTCCAGCGAGCTGATCTCGCACGCGTCCGCGAGCAGCCACTCGGCGCCGGGCAGGCTGTCTGCCTTGATCGATTTGGCCGAGTGGTCGATGAGCAGCACCTCGTGCCCGTTCTCCAGCAGTTCCCCGGCGATGGACCGGCCGACCGCGCCGGCCCCGGCGATCGCGACCCGCATCAGCGGCCTCCCTCGGGCCCGGCGGAGAGTGCCTCCGCGATCCGGTCCAGCTCGTCTTCGTGCGCGATGACGTGGAGCACGTCACCTTCCTGCAGCACCGTGGCCGGGCTGGGCACCATGGCCTCGCCCAGCCGGTC
>DASWVA010000148.1:0-3264 GCA_036401415.1 Streptosporangiaceae bacterium | reverse complement strand
GCAGCACGTACCGTCCGCAGGGGCTGACGATCGTGCTGGTCCGCCCGGACGCGACTACCATCGTTCAGCGGAACCTGGTGGCCGGCCGGTTCCACCTCGAGGTCCAGCTCAAGGAGCTCGGCGCCCCGGCCAGGGGTGCCTCGCCCACTCCGGGCTCGGCGGTTTCGGCGGGACCGGAACCGACCTGACCGGGGCCGGGGGACGCCCCGCTGGGCGGTACCGGTCCGGGGATCGCTACGATTTCGGCATCCCGCGCGCGAACTTGTCCTGAGCCTGAGGAGGCCCGACCCGTGATCCGCAGCAGCCACGGCCGCACCCTGCGCCGTCTGATGATCGGCGGTGTCGCCCTGCTGGTTCCCGTCCTCGCCGGGTGCGAGGCTGGCAACGGCTCCCCGGTGCTCCAGTTCCATCCCGCGGCCAACGGCGCGCGCGGCACTGCCGACACGGTGACCATCTCGGACGCCTTCATCCTGGCCGGCACGGCCACCGAGCCGCAGCCGGCCGGCAGCTCGGCCGGCATGTTCATGAGCGTGTACAACAGCGGTGGCAGCGCCGACAAGATCGTGGGCATCGACGCGGGCGGCGTGGCCAAGAGCGTGCAGCTGCCCGGGGGCTCGATCCCGATCGCGGCCCAGACCACCACCGACCTGGAGGGCCCCCAGCCCAAGGTCGTACTGCGCGGGCTGACCACGGCGCTGAGCGGCGGGCAGGCGGTCAAGATCCTGCTCACGTTCGCGAACGCCGGGTCGGTGGAGCTGACCGTACCGGTCGAGGCCCGGAGCACGTACTACTCGTCGTTCTCACCCCCGGCCCCGGCACCGGCGCCCAGCGCGACCAAGCGCATCAAGGTGGGCGCGACCAGCCCGGCGAGCGGTACGGCCACGCCGGGGACCTCGGCGTCAGCGACCCCGACGCCTGCGAAGACCCCCAGCGCCGCCCCCTAGCAGACGGCGGGACGCGCCGTCAGGCGCCGGTGGAGTCGAACTTGTAACCGAGCCCGCGCACGGTCACGATGTGCCGCGGGCTGGCCGGGTCGATTTCGATCTTGGCTCGCAGCCGCTTGACGTGCACGTCCAGGGTTTTGGTGTCGCCGACGTAGTCCGCGCCCCACACCCGGTCGATCAGCTGCATCCGGGTCAGCACCCGGTCCGCGTTCCGCAGCAGCACCTGCAGCAGCTCGAACTCCTTGAGCGGGAGCTGGACCTGGCCGCCGCGGACGGTGACCACGTGCCGGTCGACGTCCATCCGGACCGGGCCCGCCTCCAGGGCCGAGACCGTCGCCTCATCCGGCTCGCCGCGGCGCCGCAGCACCGCACGCATCCGGGCCACTAGCTCGCGCGACGAGAACGGCTTGGTCACATAGTCGTCGGCCCCGAGTTCCAGGCCGACCACCTTGTCGATCTCGCTGTCCTTGGCGGTCAGCATGATGACCGGGACGTTGGAGCGGGACCGGAGCGCCCGGCACACCTCGCTGCCGGGCAGGCCGGGCAGCATCAGGTCCAGCAGCACCAGATCCGCGCCGGTCCGGTCGAAGGCGGTGAGCGCGTCCGGGCCGGTGGCGCAGACGGCGACCTCGAAACCCTCCTTCCGCAGCAGATAGGAGATCGCGTCGCTGAACGATTCCTCGTCCTCCACCACGAGCACACGTGTCACTGAGGTGCCTCCCGACGAACTGGTGCGCGCGCTAGGCGTGCTGGTCAGAGCCTGAACTGGCATTGGTACTCCGCAACGGCAGCGAGATGGTGAAGGTGGAGCCCGCGCCCTCTTCGCTCCGGACGGTCACGGTCCCGCCGTGCGCCGCCGTGACGTGCTTGACGATGGCGAGGCCGAGGCCGGTGCCGCCGGTGACCCGGGAACGGGCCGGATCGACCCGGTAGAAGCGTTCGAAGATCCGCTGCAGGTCCCGCTCGGGGATGCCGATGCCCTGGTCCTCCACGCTGATCTCCACCCGGTCCGCGTCCCGGCGCGTGGTGACCACGACCCGGGTCCGCTCCGGGCTGTAGGCCACGGCGTTCTCGAGCAGGTTGCGGATGGCCGTGATCAGCAGGTCCTCGTCGCCGAGGACGCCGAGCCCGCGGTCACCCACGTCGGCCAGCACGATCCCGCGGGCGTTGGCCTTCATCCGGCACCGGTCCAGGGCCTCGGCGACCACCGCGTCCACGGGGACGGCCATCGGGTCCGGCACCGGCTCGGCGGCCTGGATGCGGGACAGCGTGATGATGTCCTGGACCAGGTTGGTCAGCCGGGCCGCCTCCTGGCGCATCCGCCCGGCGAACCGGCGGACCGCGTCCGGGTCGTCCGCGGCGTCCTCGACCGTCTCGGCCAGCAGGGCCAGCGCCCCGACCGGGGTCTTCAGCTCGTGGCTGACGTTGGCCACGAAGTCGCGGCGGACTTCGTCGACCCGGCGGCTCTCGGTCTGGTCTTCGGCCAGGACCAGAACCAGTCCCTCACAGCCGACGTCGCCGCCGAGCGGCGCGACCCGCACCGCGAAGCTGGTCATCCGCCCCCCGATGCCGCCACCCGGGGTGGCCTCGAATTCGCTTTCGCGGATCTCGCCGTCGCGGCGTACCTGCCGGGCCAGGGCCAGCAGCTCGCTGGCCATCAGGCGCTCGCCCCGGACCAGGCCAAAGGACCGGGCGGCCTCACTGGCCTGCAGCACCCGATCCTCAGCGTCCAGGACGACGGCCGATGACGACAGGACCGACAGCACGGAGGCAATGCCGGGGGGCAGGTGCGTGACACCCGGGCCGGGGCCCGGCGACCCACCACCGACCTTCTGGGTGCTTACCGGCATTGCTGCTCCCTCTGTGGCTGGCTTACGCCGCCCGCTACGGGCGGCACCGCATCGGAACAGCTCAGGCTCACGGAACCGATCGTAAACGGCGCCAAGCCGAACATCAGGGGAAGGGGGCGCTGACGTGCGACTATTACCGGACTGTTTGCCACCCCTCCATTATCCGGACATTTACGATTTGTTGCGCGCACGCCTGCTGGCCGCCCGGGCGACGCCGCCGGGGGCCCTGCGGGCTACGCGGGCGTAGTCCAGTCCGGGGGTCCGGGGGTCCGGGGGTTTGGGAGTCCGGGGGCTCGGGCCCGGAGGGCGGCACCGTTCAGCGACCTTGATTCCTGACCGCTTCCACGGCCTCGGCGGCCGCCTGCGGATCCAGGTACCGGCCACCCTTTCTGACCGGCAGGAAATCGCTGTCCAGCTCGTAGGCGAGCGGGATCCCGGTCGGGACGTTCAGCCCGGCGATCTCGTCGTCG
>DASWVA010000147.1:0-10041 GCA_036401415.1 Streptosporangiaceae bacterium | reverse complement strand
TTGCAGAGGATGAGAGTGAGAGACGAGGGACATGGCCAACTTTCCCGCCGCTGAGGTCAAGCGGCTTCGTGACCAGACCGGCGCCGGCATGATGGACTGCAAGCGGGCGCTCGAAGAGTCCGACGGCGACTTCGAGGCGGCCATCGAGGTCCTGCGCCTGAAGGGTGCCAAGGACGCGGGTAAGCGCGCCACCCGGACCGCCGCGAACGGCCTGGTCGTGGCCGAACTGGCCGGCCACACGGCCGGGGTCCTGGTCGAGCTGAACTGCGAAACCGACTTCGTGGCCAAGACCGACCTGTTCCAGCAGCTCGCCGGCGAGATCGCCAAGGCCGCCCTGGCCAGCGGCGCCGCCGACCGGCTGGCCCTGCTGAGCACCGAGGCGCGCCCGGGCCAGACCGCCGAGCAGATCATCGAGGAGGCCAGCGGCGCCCTGAAGGAGAAGCTGGAGCTCGGCCGCTTCGCCCGGTTCGAAGGCGGCTACGTGACGAGCTACCTGCACCGGTCCGACGCGGCGCTGCCGCCGACCCTGGGCGTGCTGATCCAGATCGAGCAGGAGCACGCCGAGGTGGCCAGGGACCTGGCCCAGCAGGTTGCGGCCATGCGGCCGCTCTACACCACGCGGGACGAGGTCCCGGCCGAGGAGCTGGAGAAGGAGCGCCGGATCGCGGAGCAGATCACCCGCGAGGAAGGCAAGCCGGAGCAGGCCATCCCCAAGATCGTCGAAGGCCGGGTCAACTCCTACTTCAAGGACGTCGTGCTGGTTGAGCAGCCGTTCGTCAAGGAGCAGAAGAAGACGATCAAGCAGGTCCTCGCCGACGCCGGCGTGACCGTGCTTGGTTTCGCCCGGTTCCAGGTCGGCCAGGCGTAAGCGCGAAGGCCGGCGGCCCTGGGCCGCCGGCCTGCTGCGATCCAGAGCGGGAACGTACGGGGCCAGCAACGTCAGCGGAGGAGGTCGTCCGGTGCACCAGCGCAGCGGCGCGTGGGGGAGCACATCAGGCGGGGAAGACGCGACCGCCGCGGCGGTCCGGGCGGCGTCCGCGGCCATCGGCGACCCCGCCCCACCGGATGGCACTCCCTACGGGGAGATCATCACCGTGCCGGACGAGGTGGCCGTGACGAACGGGGAACGCGGGGTCTTTCATCCGCCGTGGCACCGGGTCGTGGTCAAGCTGTCCGGCGAGGCGTTCGCGGGCCAGGAGCCGCTCGGCATCTCCCCGGACGCGGTGACCCACATCGCGGCCGAGGTCATGTCCGCGGTGGAGCAGGGCGTCGAGGTCGCCGCGGTGGTCGGGGGCGGCAACATGTTCCGCGGCCAGTCCCTGTCCGAGCGGGGCATCGACCGGTCCCGGGCCGACTACATGGGCATGCTGGGCACGGTCATCAACTGCCTGGCCCTCCAGGACGTGCTGGAGAAGATGGGCGTCGACACCCGCGTCCAGACGGCCATCACCATGGGCCAGGTGGCCGAGCCGTACATCCCCCGCAAGGCCATCCGGCACCTGGAGAAGGGCCGGGTCGTGATCTTCGGGGCCGGCCTCGGCGCGCCGTTCTTCTCCACCGACACCTCGGCCGCCCAGCGGGCGCTGGAGATCGGGGCCGAGGCGGTGCTCAAGGGCACCGCGGTGGATGGGGTGTACGACTCCGATCCGCGCAAGAACCCAGACGCCAAGCGTTTCGACAAGGTCGACTACGGCGAAGTACTGGCCCGCGGCCTGAAGGTGATGGACGCAACCGCGGTGAGCCTCTGCATGGACAACGGGCTGCCGATCGTGGTGTTCGACCTGATGGGGCAGGGTAACGTGGTCCGCGCCATCCACGGCGAGCGGGTGGGCACCCTGGTCTGCGCCGCCGCCCGCTGAGCCCGGTCACCGGCCGGGGCCGCACCCGGCCGCCGAACAGGGTCCCGCGCCGGCGTTAACCTCACGCTGACCCGGATAACGTGGGCCCTGGAACATGAGCCCGCCGCCACAGGAGCCGTAAATGATCGACGACACCCTCCTCGACACCGAGGAGAAGATGGAGAAGGCGGTCGCGGTCGCCAAGGAAGAATTCGGCGTGATCCGCACCGGCCGGGCGCACCCGGTGATGTTCAACAAGCTGACCGCCGTGTACTACGGGACGCAGACGCCGCTGAATCAGCTGGCCTCGTTCCACCTGCCCGAGCCGCGCATGGTGATCGTCCAGCCCTACGACAAGTCTTCCCTGCCCGCCATCGAGCGGTCGATCCGGGACAGCGACCTGGGCGTCAACCCGGCCAACGACGGCACCGTCATCCGGGTCGTGTTCCCCGACCTCACCGAGGAGCGCCGTAAGGAGTACGTCCGTGTCGCCCGGCACAAGGCCGAGGAGAGCCGGGTCTCGATCCGCAACATCCGCCGGCACGGCAAGGACGCCATCGACAAGCTGGTCAAGGCCGGGGAGGCGGGCGAGGACGACGGCCGCCGCGCCGTCCACGAGCTCGACAACCTGACCAAGAACTACATCGACCAGGTCGATGAGCTGCTCAAGACCAAGGAATCCGAACTGCTCGAGGTCTAGGTGGACGCCGACCTGACCCCGGAACCGGGCGCCCCGACCCCGATCCCCGGGCCACCGTCGCCGTCGCCGTCGCCCGTTGGCCCGGCCAGGTCGGGCCGGAACCTGCCGGCCGCGGCCGCGGTCGGGGTGCTGCTCGGTGGCCTGGCCGTCCTCACCCTGTTCACGGTCAAGGCCACCTTTCTCATCTTCATGGGCGTGGCCATCGGCGGAGCTCTGTGGGAAATCACCCGGGCCCTGCGCGGCGCGGGTATCTCGGTGCCGGCCATCCCCATTGCCGCCGCCGGTCTCGGGATGTGGCTGTCCGAATACTGGTGGGACAACCGGGCCGTTCTGGCCTTCCTGGTGATGGGCGTGGTCGCCATTGTGGGCTGGCGGCTGATCCGGGGCCCCGACGGTTATCTGCGTGACGTCTCGGCCGGGGTTTTCGTGCTCGGCTACCTGCCTTTTCCCGCATTGTTCGTGGTGGCGATGCTGGCCGCCCCCGACGGCGCCCGCCGGGTGCTGATCTTCGTGGTCCTGGTCGTCTGCGTGGACATCGGCGGCTACTTCGCGGGCAGCACGCTGGGCCGGCACCCGATGGCCCAGGCCATCAGCCCCAGCAAGACCTGGGAGGGGCTGGCCGGCTCGGTGGTGGCCTGCCTGGTGGCCGGGGCCGTCCTGGTGCCGCTACTGCTGCACGGGCACGTCTGGCAGGGCCTGGTGACCGGTGCGGCGGCCGGGATCGCCGCCGTAGTGGGCGATCTGGCCGAGTCGGCCATCAAGCGGGACCTGAAGATCAAGGACATGGGCTCGATCCTGCCTGGCCACGGCGGCATCATGGACCGCCTGGACAGCCTGCTGATCGCCGCGCCCGTCGCCTGGCTGCTGCTCGCCGTCTTCATCCGCTGAGCTGATCAGCTGATATTGCGCATTCGACACTGGTTTTAACTTTTTCTCCTCAAGTTGTTCACCTTGGCCCGGGTGATATTCGCGCCATTTCGATTGGTCTTTTTGCGGCTTGTTTACTCCGGAGATTGCCGGGCAGCAGACACCGGCCACGTTGACGGAACAGCGGGCAGGAAGGGTAAACCAAAAGGAGAACAGCATGACTGACATGACCTCAGAGGCACCGGCCACCGGGCTGGTCCAGGACGGTACTCACGGCCCGGCAGGAGACGGCGTCGCCAATGGGCGGCCTGCGTACAGTAATTCTGTTCCGGCGGAAAAGTCCCGGCGCCGTCTTTACACCGAAACCAGGCCGTCGTTCAAGACCACTGAATTCTGGATCTACATCGCCGCCGTCGTCGCGGTCCTGATCGCCTCGGACCTCGTCGGTTCGACTGCGCACCATGCAGATTATTTCCGGGCCGACCGGGCCTGGCTGTACATTGTCGTCCTGACCGTCGGTTACCTGCTCAGCCGCGGTTTCGCCAAGTCCGGCAGCAAGCAGCCCTACGACGAGCAGTAAGAAACCAGCGCAGTTCCCGGGGCCTTCTCGCCGCCATGACCGGTCCTGTCACGCCGGGCCCGAGCCTGTGCCCGGCGCAGGCGAGGGCGGCCCCGGCCCGGCGTCCGGCCCGATCACCCAGCTCCGGCCCTGCGCCGCCAGGTGCGTGATCAGGCTGGCTGAGCCCCGCTCCTTGGCCATCAGCCGTTCCTGCTCGCTGATCGGCACCACCCACAGCCAGCGCACCGGGTCGCCGCCGAACGAGTAACCGGACAGGTCCGGCGGTTCCGGCCCGAGCAGGCCGCCGGGTTCGTCGAGCAGCAGCACCGCCACGTGACCGTCACCGAGCGGGAACGTGCTGGGCTCGTGGTACCAGCGCACGCTGTGCCCGGGCCCGAACCAGGTCACCGCGCGCCACGGGTACGGGGCCAGCCACAAGAACACCCGTGCGGCGAGCGCGGCCGGCATCGTGGTCGCCATGGCCAGCTCGATCCGCGCGTACTGCCCGGGGTCCTGCACCAGCCGTTCCACCACCGGCATCCGCTGGCAGCTCATGCCCACCGTGGACAGCACCGTGTAGGGCCGGTCCGGGGTCGGCGGCCGCTCCGAGATGCCCGCCACCGGCCGTTTGCCCACGGAGGCGTCCCAGTAGTGCGCGCCCTCGCCGAGCTGATCGGTCAGGTGGCTCAGCACACCCTGCTGGAAGACGCCCCAGGACCGCTGGTGGCCGTGCCACTTCCAGTACGCCCGGGCCCGGTCCACCCGCGGCCCCAGCCCCTCCACGGCATCGTCCAGCGACCATCCGAACGGGGTCTGGCCCACGATGTCCCGGCTGTACCCGGGCATGCCCCGGCTGGCGTCCGACCAGCCCGGAATGACCGCCAGCAGCTTGCCGTTCTCCAGCACGGCCACCCCGTCGCCCTCTTCGAACCACAGCGGCTCGAGCGTGCCCGGCTCGATCGGCGGCCGCCCCTCCGGGAGCTTGGTGTGCCCGGCCGGCATGATCGGCGCCTGCCCGGACTCGATCCGGCCCAGGTCGGTGCCGGCCGGGGCGGGGACGTGGTTGGCGATCCAGGTCGCCGCCACCGTGGCCGTGGCGTCATGCAGGTAGGCGGCGGTGGTCACGCCGTCGTATTCGACGGTGAGGCGGCGGCTCTGGTACGGGTTCTCACTCTCCAGCAGCGTCCCGGGCTGCAGCGATCCCGCGGACTCCCGGCGCAA
This sequence comes from Streptosporangiaceae bacterium, assembly GCA_036401415.1. Lineage (GTDB taxonomy): Bacteria > Actinomycetota > Actinomycetes > Streptosporangiales > Streptosporangiaceae > Bog-532. The sequence goes on along the minus strand of DASWVA010000147.1, from coordinate 4,856 downwards.
CGTCGGCATACCTTGAATTTACCCACTTGAAGCGGCCGTCCACCCGCACTGGGCCGCCCGCTCGCCGGGGCCGCTTATCCTTGGTCGTTGCGGTCCTGTCTCCCACCCACCGAGGATCTCCCGTGCCACCCAGTCAGCCCAGTTCAGCACTGCCGCTGGGACTCACCCTGCGCGACGGCGGCCGGCCGGGCCGCCCCAAGCCGCCCCGGCACCTGGCCGACCTCTCCCTGGCGCAGCGCCGCGAGGCCGTGGCGGAACTGGGGGAGCGGCCGTTCCGGGCTGACCAGCTGTCCCGGCAGTACTTCACCCGGCTGGCCGACGACCCGGCCGCCATGACCGACCTGCCGCAGGCCACCCGGGACCAGCTGGCCGGCGCGCTGCTGCCCCGGCTGCTGACCGCCGAGAAGGAGCTGGCCTGCGACGACGGCACGACCCGGAAGACGCTGTGGCGGACGTTCGATCAGGCCTACGTGGAATCCGTGCTGATGCGGTACCCCGGCCGGGTCACGATGTGCGTGTCCTCCCAGGCGGGCTGCGGGATGGCCTGCCCGTTCTGCGCCACCGGGCAGGCGGGCCTGACCCGGAACCTGTCCACCGCCGAGATCGTCGAGCAGGTCGTGTCCGGGGCGCGGGCGCTGGCCCGCGGTGAGATTCCCGGCGGTCCGGGCCGGGTCTCCAACGTGGTGTTCATGGGCATGGGTGAGCCGCTGGCCAACTACCGCGGCGTGATCGGGGCGGTGCGGCGGCTGACCGAGCCGGCCCCGGCCGGGCTGGGCATCTCCGCCCGCGGCGTCACCGTGTCCACGGTCGGCCTGGTCCCGGCGATCGGGCGGCTGGCCGCCGAGGGGCTGCCGGTCACGCTGGCCGTGTCGCTGCACGCCCCCGACGATGAGGCCCGGGACGAGCTGGTGCCGGTGAACCGGCGGTGGAAGGTGGCCGAGGTCCTCGACGCCGCCTGGGGCTACGCCGAGACGACCGGCCGCCGGGTCTCCATCGAGTACGCCCTCATCCGCGACGTCAACGACCAGGCCTGGCGGGCCGACCTGCTCGGTGACCTGCTGGCCGGGCACCTGGCCCACGTCAACCTGATCCCGCTCAACCCGACCCCCGGCTCCCGCTGGACCGCCTCGCGGCCCAAGGATCAGGACGAGTTCGTGGCCCGGCTCGAGGCCTGCGGCGTACCGGTCACCGTCCGCGACACTCGCGGGCGGGAGATCGACGGCGCCTGCGGCCAGCTCGCCGCCTCGTCGGCCAGCTGACCGGGAGGCCCCGCGTGCCAGGCCGGCCGAGGCGCTCCGGGAACGGGTCACCGGACGCTCGCGACGCCGCGAGCGGCCTGCGGACGCGGCTGGCCCGCGCCCCCCGGGCCCTGGCCCAGCGGGCCGTGCACCGGGTCTGGAAGGCGGCGCGCCACGTGGGCGCGGTGACCGCCGGCAGCCCGGCGGCGCACCGGTTCGCCGCGTTCGGGCCCGGCTCGGTGCTGGCGTTCCCGCCCGGCGCGATCTTCGGCGAACCGTCGATAGAGATCGGGGCCGGCACCGTGGCCGGCCAGCACGTGACGATCACGGCCGGCATCGTGCCCGGCCAGGATCTGTGGGGGACCACGCTGCTGCGGATCGGCGACCGCTGCGTGATCGGCCGGGGCACCCACATCATCGCCCACCAGCGGATCGACATCGGCGACGACGTGTTCACCGGGCCGTACGTCTACATCACCGACCAGAACCACGGCTACGCCGACCCCACCGTCCCGGTCGGGCGGCAGTGGCCGGCCAACGCGCCGGTCCGCATCGGCGCGGGCAGCTGGCTGGGGGCCGGCACCATCGTGCTGCCCGGCTCCCGCATCGGCCGCAACGTGGTGGTCGGGGCGGGTTCGGTGGTCCGCGGGCACGTCCCGGACCACTGCGTGGTGGCCGGGGTTCCGGCCCGGGTCGTCCGGGCCTACGTGCCCGGGGAAGGCTGGCGGCCGGCCCGCTCCGGACCGGGGGCGGCGGCCGCCCCGACCGGGACGCTGGCCGACGCCGACGGGGCGCTGGCCGGGCCCACGGCGACGCTGGCCGCCCCGGGGACGCTAGCCGACCCGGAGGGCGTCCAGAACGTCGCGAAGCCGCCCCACCCGGTGCTCTAGCTGGGCGGCGCAGTCGGCCAGCACGCGGTCCGAGCTGACCGCGGGCTGGCCGCCCAGCACGCCCACCAGGTCCTCGACCGCGGCCAGCCGGCTGGACAGCTCCAGCAGCAGCGGCTGCGCGTCACCCCGGTGACCTGCCCCCTGGGCCGGGGTATGGGCCGCGCCGGCGCCCGGAGCCCGGGCCGGTTTCCCGGCCGCGTCGCCGGCGGCCTCCGGAGCGTCCGGGCCGGCGCCGGGGGGAGCGGCGATGGCCTGGCGCACCGGGCCCCGCTCCAGCGCCGGGCCGCCGCCGAGCTGATTCCGCAGCAGTTCGGCCTGCTCCTGCAGCTGCCGGTTCTTCGTGTACAGCTCGACGAAGACCGCGACCTTGGCCCGCAGCACCCACGGGTCGAACGGCTTGGAGATGTAGTCCACCGCGCCGGCCGCGTAGCCGCGGAACGCGTGGTCCGGCTCGGCGCTGGCCGCGGTGAGGAAGATGATCGGAACGTCCCGGGTCTTCGGCCGCCGCTTGATGTGCGAGGCGGTCTCGAAGCCGTCCATCCCCGGCATCACCACGTCCAGCAGGATCACCGCGAACTCGTCGACGAGCAGCGCCTTGAGCGCCTCCTCACCGGACCGGACCGTGACCAGGATCTGGTTCAGCGAGGACAGGATCGCCTCCAGCGCGACCAGGTTCTCGTGCCGGTCGTCCACCAGCAGGATCCGTGCCTTGGTCGTCACCTGTCGAGCTCCTTCGGGCCGGTCACCGCGCGGCCGCCCGTCCCAGGCAGTTGCGCATCACGGCCAGCAGATGGCCGGTGTCGACCGGCTTGGTGATGTAGTCGGTGGCCCCAGACGCGATGGCCTTCTCCCGGTCGCCCTTCATGGCCTTGGCCGTCACCGTGATGATCGGCAGGTCCGCGAACTGCGGCATGTTGCGGATCGCTTCGGTCGTCGCGTAGCCGTCGAGTTCCGGCATCATGATGTCCATCAGCACCAGCCGCACGTCCTCGTTGCGCTGCAGCGCCTCGATGCCTTCGCGGCCGTTCTCCGCGTACAGCACCTCGGCACCGCACCGCTCGAACACGCTGGTGAGCGCGAAGACGTTCCGTACATCGTCGTCCACGATGAGTATCTTCGCACCGTACAGCGCGTCCTGGGGGTCAGGTGCCGCGCTGAACGCGGGCCCGGCGGCCATGGCCGCCCCGTAACCCGGTCGGCCCGCCGAGCGGGCCGGGCTGGTCAGGCGGCTCGGCGCTCGAGGGGCGGACCACGACGCCCAGGCCCGCCCGTCGAGCGCTGCGAAGTCGTCGGCGCCGTTGCCGAGCGCCTGGTCCTGCGCCCGGCGCGCAGCGGAGCCCGAACCCGCCCGCATCGACCGGGCGGGCAGGTACAGCGTGAACGTGCTGCCGTGCCCCAGCCGGCTGGTCGCCTTGATCTGGCCGCCCAGCAGCCGGGCGATGTCCTTGCTGATGGACAGGCCCAGGCCGGTGCCACCGTAACGCCGGCTGGTGGTCCCGTCCGCCTGCTGGAACGCTTCGAAGATCAGGTGCTGCTTCTCCTCGGAGATGCCGATGCCGGTGTCCGAGACCGAGAACGCGATCACTTCCGGCTCGTCCCGCAGCGGCCCGGTGAACGTCACGTCCTCGGCCGGGGCCACGCGCAGCCGCACGCCACCCTGGGCGGTGAACTTCACCGCGTTGGACAGCAGGTTGCGCAGGACCTGCTGGAGCCGCTGCTCGTCGGAGTAGATCATCTCCGGCAGGCTGGCCGCGGTGTCCACCTCGAACGTGAGGCCCTTCTCCGCCGCCATCGGCCGGAAGGTGGCGTCCAGGTAGTCGACCAGCCCGTCCAGCGGGACCTCCGACGGGTGGACGTCCATCTTGCCCGCCTCGACCTTGGACAGGTCGAGGATGTCGTTGATCAGCCGCAGCAGGTCCGAGCCCGCGTCGTGGATGGTCATGGCGAACTCGACCTGCTTGGAGCTCAGGTTGCTGTCCGGGTTCTCGGCCAGCAGCTTGGCCAGCACCAGCAGGCTGTTCAGCGGGGTACGCAGCTCGTGCGACATGTTGGCCAGGAACTCGGACTTGTACCGGGAGGAGGTGGCGAGCTGCTGCGCGCGCTCCTCCAGCGTCCGCCGGGCCTGCTCGATCTGGAAGTTCTGGACTTCGATGGCCCGGTTCTGCTTGGCCATCAGTGCCGCCTTGTCCTCCAGCTCAGCGTTGGAGTTGCGCAGCTCGGCCTGCTGGCGCTGCAGCTCGTCGGTGCGTTCCTGCAGCTGGGTGGCCAGTCGCTGTGACTCGCTCAGCAGCGACTCGGTTCGGGAGTTGGCCATGATCGTGTTGATCGTGACGCCGATCGTCGGCACGAACTGGTCGAAGAATGCCAGGTGGAACGCATTGAACTGGTGCAGGGAGGCCAGCTCGAGCACACCGAGGACCTGGTCCTCGAACAGGATCGGCAGCATGACCACGCTGGCCGGCGAGGCCGCGCCCAGGCCGGAGCCCACCGCCAGGTAGCCGGGCGGCACGTTCTCGATCAGGATCCGCTTGCGCTCCAGGGCGGCCTGGCCCGCCAGGCTCTCGCCCAGCACGAACCGGGTCATCCCGCCGCGCTGGAAGCCGTAGGTGGCGATGCGGCTGAACTCCAGCTCGCTGGCGATCTCCCGCTCGGGCTCGGGACCCGGCCCGTGCCCGTTGGCGCCGGGCCCGCTGGGCCCCGACCCGTTGGTGCTCTGGCCGTTGCTGCT
>DASWVA010000146.1:0-2499 GCA_036401415.1 Streptosporangiaceae bacterium | reverse complement strand
TCAGCGACATCGAGGCGGACGAGAAGCGGGTGCTTTCGCTGGGCGCGACCGTGCTGGAGCGGACGGACCAGATCCGGCCGGAGGCGAACTGGCGGGTGTATGCCGATCCGGCGGGTCACCCGTTCTGCCTCTGCCTGCACTAAACCAGGCCGGCCGCACCCGGTCCCCGCTTGTGGACCTCACATCCGCCCCAGCGGGACTCACCACCCCAACGGGCGAACATATTCTGCTGCGGCATCAGAAGGTAGGTAAGGGACCATCGTCTACGTCAGGTGGCCGGGCTCGAGTGGCGCGCGAGCCCGCTGGGACGCAGGCGGACGCGGCTGCGCCAGCGGTCGGAGCGCCGCTGGGCGCGCTGGTCGGCCAGCACCTGGTGCACCACATTGCGGCCGGGGATGCCGGTCACCCCGCCGCCGCCGTGGGTGGCCGAGCCCGCCTGGTACAGCCCCCGCACGGGGGTGCGCAGGTCCGCGAAGCCGGCCGCGGGCCGGGCGTGGAACATCTGGCCCAGCGACAGCTCGCCGTGGAAGATGTTGCCGCCGACCAGCCCGTATTCCTCCTGCATCTGGTGCGGGCCGATGACCTGGCGGTGCAGGACCGAGTCGGTGAACCCGGGCGCGACCGCCTCCAGGCGGGCGATCACCCGGTCCGCGTACGCCGCCACCGCGGCGTCGTCGGGGGCATCCGCGTACCCCGACGGGACCCACTGGGTGAACAGCGACATCACGTGCTGGCCGGGTGGGGCCAGCGAGCCGTCGAACACGCTCGGGATGCAGATGTCCGCGAACGGCAGCGCTGACGGCTGCCCGGTCACGGCCTGCTGGTACGCGGTCTCCACGTCGTCCAGGCTCTCGGCCAGCACGATCGTGCCCCCGTGGACCTGCGGGTCGAACTCCGGGTGGCTCGCGAACACCGGCAGCCGGTCCAGGGCCAGGTTGATCTTGACCGTGCCGCTGCGGGTCTGCCAGCCCTGGATGTCCTCGACGAACTCCGGCGGCAGCTCGGCCGGGTCGAGCAGGCGCAGGAACGAGATCTGCGGGTGCGCGGTGGTGATGACGACGTCCGCGTCGATCTCCTCGCCGCTGGCCAGCGTGACCCCGCACGTCTGGCCGTCGCGGGTCCGGATCCGGGCCACCTCCGCCCCGGTGCGGATCTCCGCGCCGAACGACCGGGCCGCGGCCGCGATCGCGCTGCTGACGCCGCCCATCCCGCCGCGCGGGAAGCCCCAGGCGCCGGCCTGGCCGTCGGCCTCGCCCACATGGTGGTGCAGCATCACGTAGGCGGTGCCGGCCGAGCGTGGCCCGGCCCAGGTGCCGATCACCCCGGACACCGAGAGCAGGCCGCGTACGGCGTCGCTCTCGAAGTACCGGTCCAGCAGGTCGGCGATGCTGCCGGTGAGCAGCCGGGTCACGTCGACCGAGGCACGCTCGTCGACGCCCCGCAGCTGGCCCAGCAGGCGGGCCTGCTGCCACAGGTCAGCCGGCCGCCGGGAACCCAGGTGCGGCGGGATCTGGTGCAGCAGCGGCCCGAGGAGCTGGCCGATCCGGTCCAGGTGCGCCTCATACCCGTCGTAGGCGTCAGCGTCCGCCGCCGAGAACTTGGCGATCTCCGCGTGCCGCGCCGCCGGGCCGGACGGCAGCCGCAGGTACCGGCCGTCGGTGCGGGGCGCGAAGTAAGGGCCCTGCGGGTAGACGTGGTAGCCGTGCCGGTCCAGCCGCAGGTCGCGGACGAGGCCGGGGGGCAGCAGCGACACCACGTAGGACAGCGAGGTGACCGTGTAGCCGGGGCCGAACGGGTGCTCGCTCACCGCGGCCCCGCCGGTCACCTCCCGGCGTTCGCAGACCACCGTGTCCAGCCCGTGCCTGGCCAGGTACGCGGCGGCGACCAGGCCGTTGTGCCCGCCGCCGATGACCACGGCATCCCTGCGTTCGCTCATATCCCGAACCTACGGGACGGCCGGCGCCCTGGGAATGGCGGTGCCATCGGGCCGGGCGCCAGCGCCGCCGGTCCTCGCCCGGCGGCTGGCGCTCGGCTGGCGCTCGGCTGGCGCTCGCCTGCCGGCTGGCGCTCGCCTAGCCGGGAAGGTTTTCCTCGATCGCGGCGATCAGCGCCGGGTCCTCCGGGTCGGTGCGCGGGCGGAACCGTGCCGCCACCGTGCCGTCCGGGCGCAGCAGGAACTTCTCGAAGTTCCACTGCACGTCGCCGGCTTCCCCGGTGTCATCCGGGACGCTGGTCAGCTCCTGGTAGACCGGGTGCCGGCCCGGCCCGTTGACGTCGACCTTCTCGAACATGGGGAAGCTCACCCCGTAGGTGGCCGAACAGAACTCGGCGATCTCGTCGGCCGTGCCCGGCTCCTGGCCGCCGAACTGGTTACAGGGGAACCCGGCCACCGCGAAGCCCTGCTGGGCGAACCGCTCGTGCAGCCGCTCCAGGCCCGCGTACTGCGGCGTCAGCCCGCACTTGGATGCGACGTTCACCACCAGTAGCGTCTTGCCCGCC
>DASWVA010000145.1:0-6196 GCA_036401415.1 Streptosporangiaceae bacterium | reverse complement strand
TCTGGACCAGATGAAGTCCCGGGCCTCGGGATTGGTCGAGTCGTAGAACGCCATCGGGACCCGGACCCCGGGGTTGTTGCGGTCCCAGAACGCCAGCTGGAAGTCCAGGCCGTGCTCGGACTCGACCAGCAGGCCGCGCTCCGCCATCTCGGCGTAGTTCTCGCTGGCCGGGTTCACGTTGGGCCAGACCGAGACCATCAGCTTGACCCCGAGCTGGTCGAGCTCTTTGACCATGGCCGCGGGGTCGGGCCACTCGCTGGGCTCGAACTTCCAGTCTCCCTGCAGGGTCCAGTGGAAGTAGTCGATCACGATCACCGACAGCGGCAGCCCGCGCGCTTTGTATTCGCGGGCCACGCTGAGCAGTTCCTCCTGGGTCTTGTAACGCAGCTTGCATTGCCAGAACCCGGTGGCCCACACTGGCATCATCGGGGTCCGGCCGGCCACGTCGCCGTACTGGCGCATGATCTGGGCCGGATCGCTGCCCGCGGTGACCCAGTAGTCCCACTGGCGGGTCGCCTCCGACACCCAGCGGGTGACCGTGGTGCCCATCTCGATCCGGCCGACGCCCGGGTGATTCCACAGCAGGCCGTAACCCCGGCTGGACACCAGGAACGGGATCGACACCTCGGTGTTGCGCTGGATCAGCTCGACGACCGCGCCCTTCTGGTTCAGCCGGCCGTGCTGGTGCTGGCCCAGGCCGTAGAAGCGCTCGTCGTCGTGGGCGTTGAACAGCACCTCGAAGTGGTGGGTGCCGCCTCCGTTGGCCCGGTAGCGCCGGGTCGGGGGGCCGGTGAAGTGGGGCGTGGTCTCGGACAGCAGTTCGCGGTGTCCGGCCCCGAAGTAAGAGATCTGGCCCGTCGCGGCCACTTCGGCGGTGAGGTCGCCGTTGCTGATCCGGGCGCGCTCGTCGGTGATCTCGATGCGGGCCGCGGAGGGGCCTGCTTCCGGGGCTCCGCCGTCCGCGGCCTCCAGCAGCGCCCCGGGCAGGCCATCCTGGATCGCCTGCCACACCGTGCCCCGCACCCGCAGGCTGCTAGTGCCCCAGGGCTCGATGCGCACGATCTCGTGCCCGCCCCGCCACTCGAGCACCGAACCACTTTGCGTGAACACACCCATTCGGAAAAGGCCTCCCCAGTGAGACGTCGCGCTCAGGGCTTGAACTGGCACAGGGCTCCAGCGAGCCAGCTGACTGACGTCGCTGAGTTACATGTAACGCAAAGGTTTTCGTAACGGCGATGCTAGAGCTAGGCGATCTGATGGTCAAGACATCCAGGCACTTTTCGCGTGGAGAGGGCGGTAGTAGCATGACTTCGTAGAGTAGTCAGAAACACGGATCTCATGGCTTTTCGTGTCAATGTTGCCTATACTCCTGGCTACGTGCCATCCGGCGGCCTCGCTCTCATAGGGCCGGACGGGCGCTGACCGACAGCATTCGCCCGATGAGGGGAGGCGGCCGCGAGCCCCATCAGCCGAAGCCCGGTGACGATTACGGACGTGGCCCGCCTCGCAGGCGTCTCCCCCGGCACGGCATCCAAGGCCCTCAACGGCCGCGGCGGTATCAGCGCCGACACGGCGACGCGGGTGCGCGAGGCCGCAGACCGGCTCGAATACCAGCCGAACGCCCTGGCCCGTGGCCTGCTGACCGGGCGCAGCTTCACCGTCGGCCTGATCACCACGGACAGCTTTGGCCGGTTCAGCATCCCGGTCATGCAGGGCGCTGAGGATGCGCTCGGCCCGGGCCGCATCTCCGTGTTCCTGTGCGACAGCCGCGACGACCGGATCCGCGAGCAGCACTACCTGCGCACGCTGCTCGAACGCCGGGTGGACGGGATCATCGTGACCGGCCGGCGGCAGGACCCGCGCGAGCCGATCGGGCAGGGGCTGCCGGCCCCGGTGGTGTACGCGATGACGCACTCCACCGACCCCGGCGACCTGTCGCTGATCCCGGACGACGAGCAGGGCGGGGCGCTGGCCGTGCATCACCTGCTCAGCACGGGCCGGACTAGCATCGGGCACGTCACCGGGCCACGCCGATTCAAGGCCGCGGTGCTGCGGGCCGCGGGTGCGGAGAAGGCGCTGGCCGCCGCGGGCCTGGAACTGGCTGGCGGCGAGCCGCTGTTCGGCGAGTGGACCGAGGAGTGGGGCCGCCAGGCCACCGACATGCTGCTGCGTTCGGAGGGTCATCTGGACGCGATCTTCTGCGGCAACGACCAGATCGCACGCGGGGTGGCCGACGCGCTGCGCGAGGCCGGGCGGCGGGTGCCGGACGACGTCGCGCTGGTCGGGTTCGACAACTGGGAGGTCATGGCGGAGTCCTGCCGTCCCCCGCTGACCACGGTGGACATGAACCTGCGGGAGCTGGGCCGCGCGGCCGGCGAGCGGCTGCTGGCCGCGATCGAGGGCGGCCCGAGCGCGGGAGTGCAGCTACTGCCGTGCAGCCTGGTGGTGCGGGAATCCAGCCGCCCGCGCCAGCCCGTCGTCCCCGCGTCCGGAGGGGCCGATGGGTTTGGCGGGACCAGGGGGACCCATGAGATCAAGGGGGAGGCGCCGGTGCCCACGGTGGTCAGCGCGGCGACGGCGGCCGCGGTGCCCAGCCAGCCGCGCGTGCCCAGCGGGCACGTGACGCCCGGCGCATGAGACGCTGATCCCCGGTCCCGGCGCCGGTCCAGCCGCCGGACGGGCTAGGGTTTCCGGCCCACCGCGGTGAAGGTGGACAGGCCGCGCTCGGGGATGTTGCCCATGGGGCCGGGGCGCCACACCCCGACCGGCGTGATACCCGGCTCAACCAGCTCCAGCCCGTCGAAGAACCGGGCCACTTCCGTCCTGGACCGTACGGTGACCGTCACCGCGGAGTTCTCGTTGTACCGCTCGGCGGCTTCGCGCACGCCGGGGGTGCCGAGGTCAGCAGTGGTGTGGGCCAGGACCAGGTAGCTGCCCGGGGCCAGCGGCTCCATCAGCTTGGCCACGATGCCGTAGGGGTCGTCGCGGTCGGGAATGAAGTGCAGGACGTGCAGCAGCATGAGCGCCACCGGCTGGCTCAGGTCCAGCACGTTGCGCGCCTCGGCCAGGATTTTGCCGGTGTCACGCAGATCGGCGTCGACGTAGGCGGTCGCCCCGCGGGCGTTGCTGGTCAGCAGGGCCCGGGCGTGGGTGAGCACGATCGGGTCGTTGTCCACGTAGACGATCCGCGACTCGGGCCCGACCTGCTGGGCGACCTCGTGGGTGTTGCTGGCCGTCGGCAGCCCGGTGCCGATATCCAGGAACTGCCGGATGCCCATGCCGGCCGCCAGGTAATGCACAGCCGTGGCCAGGAACGCCCGGCCCGCCCGAGCGGCCGCGTCCGCGCTGGGCATGGCGAGCATGACCCGTTCACCGGCTTCCCGGTCGGCGGCGAAATTGTCCTTACCGCCGAGCCAGTAGTCCCAGACCCGGGCCGGGTGCGCCACCGTGGTGTCGAAATCGCGGCGCGAAGGCAACGTGGGCTCGCGGCTCCGGCGCGCCTTGTCGGAGGCCGAACTGTCCGTCACGGCCGTTCCTTCCCCAATCAGCACGTCCAGGTCATGCTACGGCCTTTACGGCAGCCGTGTGCAGCCGACCGAATTCCTCGATGATCGCAGGTAGCGGCCAGTGCGCGTTCAGCCCGCTGGGATTGGGCACGATCCACAGCCGGGCGCGGCCGACCATTTCCGCCTGCGGCCCGATCTGAGCCTTTCGCTGGCCGAACGACTCCCGGTAAGCGGTCACGCCGGCAATGGCGAGGAACCGGGGACGCCGTTCGGCGACCACCTGGGCCAGCCGGACGCCGCCGGCCCGCAGCTCGGCCCGGCTGAGCTCGGAAGCCTGGGCGGTGGCCCGGGCGGCCAGGTTGGTGATGCCCAGGCCGTAGCCGGGCAGCAGACCCTGTTCACTCGGGTCCAGCCGCCGGGGCGTGAACCCGGCCCCGTGCAGCGCGGGCCAGAACCGGTTGCCCGGGCGGGCGAAGTGCCAGCCGGTCGCGGCGGAATACAGGCCCGGGTTGATACCGCAGAACAGCACGTGGAACGGCGCACCCGGTGGCGGCAGCACGTCAGGAACGGTGCGCGAGCGCGCGGCCTGCAGGTCCAGGCCGCGGTAGGGACCGTTCCGGGATCCAGGCATCCGTTTACGTTACCGGCGGCGGCGAATTGGGAAAAGAAGGCCGCGCCGGATAACCGCCGCAAGGCCGGATAAGTACCGTCCGGCCGGGTAAGAGGCCGGCGTGACAAGCAGCCGGGGGCAGACGGCACGACCGATTGGGCGATCCATTTCCCGGAGCCGCCCGCCACGACCGGCAACAAGTAGATAGCAAAACGGCAACTTTTCGCATAACGCCCGGTTTGAGTGCCATCATGAGCCGGGCCAACCCGGCGGTCCGGACATAACCAGGCCGTCTCTTCCAGCTCATTTCACGAATGGGACCGGCATAAGCCCGGCGGAGGTCCAATGCGCATCGGATCGGTGCTTCTCATTATCTGGCTCGTCATCGGCGCGATCGCGGCCGGGCAGCGCGGCTACTACAACGGCACCATTGGCAGCTGCACCAAGGCGAGCACCATCGTCGTGACGATCCTGGCCGGGCCGCTCAACTACGTGGGCGTCAACCCGAAGATCGACTGCCAGGTGCCCGAGCCGAGCAAGTAGAGCCTGCCCGGCCGAGCCGGTTCTCAGGACCCGGACCTCACGTCTGGTGCATCAGCCCGCGTCAGGCAGCATGGAGGGGTGACGCATCTAGCGGAGGGCGCTCCGGGTCCTGGGACGCCGGCGACCGGGGCGGACGTCTCACCACGGTCGTTCGATCTACTGATGGAACTCGTGTCCGATGGTGGCGTCGCGGTACTGAGCGGCGCGGGCCTGTCGACCGAATCGGGTATCCCGGACTACCGGGGACCGACGGGCCGGACCCGGCGGGCCGAGCCCATGACCTACCAGACGTTCGTGGGCGGCGCCGCGGCGCGGCAGCGCTACTGGGCCCGCAGTCACGTCGGATGGCGCCATGTGGCCCGGGCCACCCCGAACGCGGGGCATCGTGCGGTGGCCACACTCCAGCGGCGCGGGCTGGTGTCCGGGATCATCACCCAGAACGTGGACGGGCTGCACTCCGCGGCGGGGGCCCGGGCGGTCATTGAGCTGCACGGGCGGCTGGACCGGGTGCTCTGCCTGTCCTGCGGGCAGCGCACGGACCGGGAGGAGCTGGACGAGCGGCTGCGCGCGGCCAATCCCGGCTGGGACGCCGACGCCGGACACGCGGCCGTGATCAACCCGGACGGCGACGCGGTGCTGGATGACGCGCTGGTGGAGCGGTTCCGGGTGGTCAGCTGCCGCGCCTGCGACGGCGTGCTCAAGCCAGACGTCATCTTCTTCGGCGAGAACGTGCCGCGGACCCGGGTGGACGACTGCTACCAGCTCGTCGGGCAGGCCGGCACGCTGCTGGTGGTGGGGTCCTCGCTGACGGTGATGTCCGGCTTCCGGTTCGTCCGGCAGGCGGCCAAACTGGGCGTCCCGGTGGTGATCGTCAACCAGGGCGCGACCCGGGGCGACGAGCTGGCCACCGCCACCCTGGACGCACCCCTCGGACCGACGCTGACCAGGCTGGTCTCGGCCCTGCCGGAGGACGCGGGCGGCACTGCGTAAGGGACGCGGACCGATGAGTTAACGTGCGCCCGCCGACGCGCTGGGGAGCGATCGCCGGGGCGACGCGGTGGCCCGGTTCATGACCCACGTGGGTATGCCGGCCGGCCAGCTCGCCCAGATGCGGCAGTCACCGTGGTTCCCGGCCCTGGAAGCCATCGCGCCCACGCTGGCTTACGACCACGCCGGCCTCATCGGCTCGAGCACCGCGGTACCGGTGGACAAGGCGGCCAAAATCGCCGTGCCCGCCCTGGTCATGTACGGCAGCGTCAGCCCGGCGCTCATGGGTGCGGCCGCGCGGACCCTGAGCGAGACCATCCCCGAGCTGAACTGCGCGAAGTCGAAGGGCAGGACCACAACGTGTCCCCGGAGGTGCTGGCGCCCATCCTCGAACCGTTCCTGGCGGGCTTGACCGCAGGGGCTGCCCGGCCGTCACCTCCCTGTAGTGCAGGGTTGCGCACGCGCGGGAACGGACGGTTACGCTGCCTGGCATGGCCCCGACCGATCCCCCCGGGCCGGCCGCTGACGCGCGTCCGGCCGGCCGCGTCCC
>DASWVA010000144.1:0-5342 GCA_036401415.1 Streptosporangiaceae bacterium | reverse complement strand
GACCTGGCGGGCCTGGAGCCGTACGGCGCGCCGCAGCTGGACGTGCCGGTCCGGCTGAACACCAACGAGAACCCGTACCCGCCCACTCCCCGGCTGGTGCAGGCGGTGACCGGCGCGGTCGCGGCGGTGGCGGGCGGGCTGAACCGCTACCCGGACCGGGACGCCGTGGAGCTGCGCCGGGACCTGGCCGCCTACCTGGGCCACGGCCTGACCGGCGAGCAGGTGTGGGCGGCCAACGGCTCGAATGAGGTCATCCAGCAGCTGCTGCAGGCGTTCGGCGGCTCCGGCCACGCCGCCCTGGGCTTCGAGCCGTCGTACTCCATGCACCCGCTGATCGCCCGGGTGACCGGCACCGAGTGGTTCGCGGCGGCCCGGGAAGAGGACTTCAGTATCGACCCGGACCGCGCGGCCGCCCAGATCCGCGACACCCGGCCCGAGGTCGTGTTCCTGACCTCGCCGAACAACCCGACCGGCACCTCCGTCCCGCTCGCGGTGATCAGGGCGGTGTGCGACGCCGCGCCCGGTGTGGTCGTGGTCGACGAGGCGTACGCCGAGTTCCGCCGGGCCGGGACCCCCAGCGCGCTGACGCTGCTGCCGGAGTATCCGCGCCTGGTCGTCACCCGCACGATGTCCAAGGCGTTCGCCATGGCCGGGGCCCGGGTCGGCTACCTGGCTGCTACGCCCGAACTGATCGCGAAACTGCTGATCGTGCGGCTGCCGTACCACCTGTCGTCGGTGACCCAGGCCGTGGCCCGGGCCGCGCTGGCCTGGTCGCAGGACCCGCTGGCCAGCGTGGAGGCCCTGCGAGCCGAACGGGACCAGTGCGTGGCCTGGCTCCGTGGCCGCGGTCTGGCCGTGGCCGACTCCGACGCCAACTTCGTGCTGTTCGGCGAGTTCGCCGACCGGGACGCGGTGTGGCGGCAGCTGGTCGGCCGGGGCGTGCTGATCCGGCAGGTCGGCCCGCCCGGCTGGCTGCGGGTCTCGATCGGCACCCCGGCGGAGATGGCGTCCTTCCGGGCGGCCCTGAACGAAGTGGCCAGATGACACAACGCGAGGGGGCACCGGCGTGAACCGGGAGCGGAAGGCGCACGTTGAGCGGCTCACCCACGAGACCCAGATTCTGGTCGAGCTGGACCTCGACGGGATCGGGGTGGTCGAGGTGTCCACCGGGGTCCCGTTCTTCGACCATATGCTGGGCCAGCTCGGCAAGCACGGTGGCCTCGACCTGACCGCCCGGGCCAAGGGCGACGTGGAGATCGACGCCCACCACACGGTCGAAGACACCTCGATCGCGGTCGGCCAGGCCTTGCGGGAGGCCCTCGGCGACAAGTCCGGGATCACCCGGTTCGGTGACAGCCTGGTGCCGCTGGACGAGACCCTGGTCCAGGCAGCGGTGGACCTGTCCGGGCGCCCGTACGTGGTGCACGAGGAGCCGGACGGCATGGCCCCGCTGATCGGCAGTTACGACACCACGCTGACCCGGCACATCTTCGAGTCGATGGCCGCTTCGGCCGGGATCTGCCTGCACGTCCGGGTGCTCTACGGGCGCAACCCGCACCACATCGTCGAGGCCCAGTTCAAGGCGGTGGCCCGGGCCCTGCGGACGGCGGTCGCCCCGGACCCCCGGGCCGGCGGCATCCCCAGCACCAAGGGTGTCCTGTGACCACCAGATCCGTGGTCGTGCTCGACTACGGCTCGGGCAACCTGCGGTCCGCGGAACGCGCCCTGGCCCGGGTCGGGGCCGACGTCACGGTGACCGCCGATCCGGACGCCGCCCAGGAGGCGGACGGCCTGGTCGTCCCCGGGGTCGGGGCGTTCGCCGCCTGCATGGCCGGGTTGCTGAATGTGGGCGGCGACAAGCTCATCGCCCAGCGGCTGGCCGCCGGCCGCCCGGTGCTGGCCATCTGCGTCGGGATGCAGGTGCTGTTCTCCTCGGGCGAGGAGCACGGCCTGCGCACCGAGGGCTGTGGCCAGTGGCCCGGCACGGTGGAACAGCTGGCGGCGCCGGTGCTGCCGCACATGGGCTGGAACACGGTCTGCCCACCCGCCGGCTCCTCCCTGTTCGCCGGGATCGGCGCGGACACCCGCTTCTACTTCGTGCACTCCTACGCGCTGCGGTACGCCCACGCCGGGCTGCTGCGGGACTCGGGCGCCCACCTCACCTGGGCCACCCACGGCGAGCCGTTCGCGGCCGCGGTGGAAGACGGCCCGCTGGCCGCGACCCAGTTCCACCCGGAGAAGTCCGGCGACGCCGGCGCCGCCCTCCTGTCCAACTGGCTCAAAGGAATCTGATGACGCTCACCCTGCTGCCGGCCGTGGACGTGGCCGGCGGTCAGGCCGTCCGCCTGGTCCAGGGCGCGGCCGGCACCGAAACCGGCTACGGCGACCCCATGGAGGCCGCACTGGCCTGGCAGCGGGCCGGCGCGAAATGGGTCCACCTGGTCGACCTGGACGCCGCGTTCGGCCGTGGTTCCAACGCGGACCTGCTCGGCGAGGTCGTCCGCCGGCTGGACCTCGACGTCGAACTGTCCGGCGGCATCCGCGATGACCACTCGCTGACCGCCGCGCTCGCCACCGGGTGCACCCGGGTCAACCTGGGCACCGCCGCGCTCGAGAGCCCGGACTGGGTCCGGTCGGTCATCGGCCGGTACGGCGAGCAGATCGCGGTCGGCCTGGACGTCCGCGGCACCCGCCTGGCCGCCCGGGGCTGGACCTCCGAGGGCGGCGACCTGTACGAGACGCTGGACCGGCTGAACGCCGACGGCTGCGCCCGGTATGTGGTCACCGACGTGACCAAGGATGGCACGCTGCGCGGCCCCAACCTGGACCTGCTGCGCGAGGTGTGTGCCCGCACCAGCCGCCCGGTGGTGGCCAGCGGGGGAGTGGCCAGCCTGGCCGACCTGCGGGCCATCGCCGGGCTGGCCCCGCTCGGCGTCGAAGGCGCGATCGTCGGCAAGGCCCTCTACGCGGGCGCGTTCACGCTGGAAGAGGCGCTCAGGACGGTGACGCCGTGACCGTGGCGGTCCGGGTCATACCCTGCCTGGACGTGGACGCCGGCCGGGTCGTCAAGGGAGTCAACTTCCGCGACCTGCGCGACGCCGGCGACCCGGTGGAGCTGGCCGCCGCCTACGACGCTGAAGGCGCCGACGAACTGACCTTCCTCGACATCACCGCGTCCAGCGGCGGCCGGGAGACCACTTACGACGTGGTGCGCCGGGCCGCGTCCCAGGTGTTCATCCCGCTCACCGTCGGGGGCGGGGTACGCAGTGAGGAGGACGTGGACCGGCTGCTGCGGGCCGGCGCCGACAAGGTGTCGCTGAACACCGCGGCCATCGCCCGCCCGGACCTGCTGGCTGAGGCAGCCCGGCGGTTCGGCTCCCAGTGCGTGGTGCTGTCCATCGACGCCCGCCGTTATACCGGCCCCGGCCCCGGAACCGGTCCCGGCGGCTCCTGGCCGGCCCCGCCGCCCAGCGGGTTCGAGGTCACCACCCATGGCGGCCGCCGCGGCACCGGGATTGACGCGGTGGCCTGGGCCCGGCAGGGGGCCGCGCTCGGCGCGGGCGAGGTCCTGCTCAACTCGATGGACGCCGACGGTACCGGAGCCGGCTTCGACCTCGAGCTCATCACCGCCGTCCGCGACGTGGTGACCGTGCCGGTCATCGCCAGCGGGGGCGCGGGGCAGCTCACCCACTTCGCCCCCGCGATCGGCGCCGGCGCCGACGCGGTGCTGGCCGCCAGCGTCTTCCACTTCGGCACGCTGCGCATCGGGCAGGTCAAGGACGCCCTGCGCGCCGCGGGCCACGCGGTGAGGTGAGCCCGGGGCTCCTCAGGTCGGGGGTAGTCCCGGGTCGGGGAACCCGGGCAGGCCCTGGTCCTCGCTGGTGCCGCTGCCGCCCCGGGTCTCGGCCGGGCTGCCGTGGCCGGGGCTGGCGGTGGCGCCAGCGCCCGCCCGCGCGGGGGCGGCCGAGTCCGGATGCGCGGCCATGGCCGCACCGGTGATGCCCGCGTCGTTGTGCATCGAGGCCGACACCACCCGGGCCTGGATCCCGCTCAGCAGCGGCAGGAACTTGTCCGACTGCTTGCTGATCCCGCCACCGACCATGATCAGCTGCGGGGACACCAGCGCCTCGACGCGCTCGAGGTACTCGTTCACGTTCTTGGCCCAGTGCTTCCAGCTCATGTCATTGGTGGTCTTGGCCCGCTCCGAGGCCCGCTCCTCCGCGTCCTTGCCGCGGATCTCCAGGTGCCCGAATTCGGTGTTCGGTACCAGTACGCCGTCTACGAACAGCGCGCTGCCGATGCCGGTGCCGAAGGTGACCATGAACACCGTGCCCGGCTCGCCCTGGCCCGCGCCGAACGTCATCTCGGCCACCCCGGCCGCGTCCGCGTCGTTGATCAGCCGGACGTCCTGGCCGACCGCCTTGCACAGCAGGGACCGCGCGTCCAGTCCGATCCAGGCCGGGTCCAGGTTGGCCGCGGTACGGGTGACCCCGTTCATGACCACGCCGGGGAACGTGCAGCCGATCGGGCCCGACCAGGAAAAATCGGCCACAAGTTTCTGCACGACCTCGGCGACCGCGTCCGGCGCGGCCGGATGCGGGGTGGCGATCTTCACCCGGTCGGCCACGAACGTGCCGGTTTCCAGATCGACCGGCGCCGCCTTGATCCCGGTGCCGCCGATGTCGATGCCCAGTGCGTGCATGATGCGCTCCTTTTCCCTCCCGGGCCGGCCGGGTCCGGGACCCGTAACCAGCACGGCCCAGTATGGCGCACTCGCGAGTAAGCTTGCGGTAGTACATGCCCCGCCAGGGCGTGTTAAGCCGCGGAAAGGGGGCGGCTGATGCGGTGGGCCAAGGTTGTCATGATCGTGCTCGGCGCCCTGATCGCCTTTGTCGTGATCGAGTCGGTGTTCCGGCTGCTGCAGTGGGCCGTCATCGCGCTGGTGATCGGCGTGATCATCGCCATCGCGGTCAAGGCCAACCAGCAGTACAAGCTGGCCCGGGAGCGTCGCGCCCAGGTCCGCCAGGACAAGGCGGCCCGCAAGCGCCAGGTGCGCGTCGAGGACGAGCCCGCCCGGGAGGTCGCCCCGGCCCCCGTGTGGACCGCCGATCGCGCCATCTCGTCGCCCTCCGGTGACGTGGACGACGAACTGGCCCGGCTCAAGCGGGAGCTGGGTTCCTGATCGAGGGTTTCAGCGTTCGGTCTCACAGCCGCCAGCTGGCCTGGGACAGCATGTCGATCGCGGTGCCGGTGCCGTCCATCCGGATCTGCGCGGCCGAGCGGCGTCCCGCGGTGTAAAGCGTCAGTTCGGCGGCGGTGCCGATCACGGTCACCACCGGGGT
>DASWVA010000143.1:0-2241 GCA_036401415.1 Streptosporangiaceae bacterium | reverse complement strand
CTACTCGGGTGCCGACATCGCCCACGTCTGCGAGACCGCCTCGGAGCGGGCGCTGCTGGACAGCATCAACCGGGGCGAAGCCCGGATGATCGGGCAGCCCGACCTGGAAGGCGCCGCCGCTGAGGTCAGGCCCTCGCTGGGTGCGTGGTTCGACACGGCCCGCAACGTGGCCCTGTTCGCCAACGAGGGCGGCGCCTACGACGATCTCGCGGACTACCTGAAGAAGCGCCGCCTGATATGAGCGCGCCCCCGGCATGACCGAGCTCAGGCAGGAGCTCGCCCGCGCCGACGCCATGCTGGACCTGAAGCGGTACGACCAGGCCTGCGGGGTGCTGGCCCGGCTGGTCGCGACCGAGCCGGAGAACGCCCGGGCGTGGTGCCTGCTGGCCCGCGCCCACCTGGGCGCCGGCCGGCACCAGCAGGCGGTGGACGCGGCCAACCGCGCGGTGACGCTGGATCCGGCCGACGAGTGGCCGCACCGGCTGGCCAGCAACGCGCTGCTCCACACCAGCAACTACCCCGAGTCGCTGCGGGCGGGCATGGAGGCGCGGCGGCTGGCGCCGGGCCACTGGCAGGCCCACATCTGCGTGGCCCAGGCGGCCCTGGGGGCCCGGCGGCTTGACATCGCCATGGCCGCGGCCCTGCAGGCCCGCAACCTGGCCCCCAACGAGCCCGACGTGCACTTCCTGTCGGGGAAGGTGAGCCTGGCCGCGGGCGACCTGGAGTCGGCCCGCGTCCACCAGGAGCGCGCGCTGGCTCTGGACCCGGCGCACAGTGGGGCCATGAACGAGCTCGGCCGGATCCGGCTGCGCCGGCACGACACCCGCGGCGCGGTCCGGCACTTCATCCGGGCGGCCCGGATCTCCCCGTCCGAGAGCGTCTACAGCCGGAACATCGACGTGGTGATCCTGCGGACCGTGTCCCGGATGATCTACATGTTCACCCTGGCCGCGCTGCTGCTGATCTGGATTCCGGTGATCGCGCACCTGGGCCGGTTCCCGTTCGCGATCGGCCTGACCGTGCTCGGCGTGATCGCGGCAGCCAGCTTCGCCTGGATGGTACTGCGGCTGCCCCCCGAGGCGCGGCTGCTGGTGCGCCGGACGCTACGCGGGCGCCGGGCCCTGGCCGCACTGGTGGTGGCGATCGGCGGGGTGGCGCTGGCGTTCCTGGCCGTGGCCCTGGTCCCGGCCACCGACCTTCCCCAGGTGCTGCCGGTCGCGGTGGTGGCCACGATCGGGGCCCGGCTCGGCGCGTTCGCGATCCTGCGCGGCGCGGTCCCCCGACGCTAATATTCGTAACCGAATATCCCTGTACGGCCGTCCCTGGCCAAGTTAAGATACATCGTGATTGTACGAGGCTCAGGCGACGCGACTAGGGGTTGTTGCTATGACAGACGGGGCTGGCGCTGAAGTTGTGACTGAGGCGGGAAGGCCAGGCGTGGTGCGGGCGTCGAACACGGAGCGGGACGTGGTGGCGGGCAAGCTGCAGGACGCGTTCGCCGAGGGGCGGCTGGACGACGAGGAGTTCGACGAGCGGATGCGGTCCGCACTGACGGCCAGGACTCACGGGGAGCTGGACGTGCTGCTCACCGACCTGCCCGCGCCGGCCGGCGCGGGGGCGGGGCGGCCGGTTCCGGCCCGCACCGTGCCGCCGGGGCGGCTGGCGGTGGCGTACAAGGGCACGGTCCGCCGGGCCGGGCGCTGGCGGGTGCCCGAGCGCTACACCACGGTCGTGTACAAGGGCAGCGGGCTACTGGACCTGCGCGCGGCCGAACTGCAGGGCCCGGTGACCACAATCGTGGCCGTGGCCTACAAGTCGCGGATCACGCTGCTGGTGCCGCCCGGGATCCGGGTCGAGATGACCGGGTTCGGGATCAGCCAGGGCCGGGATGACCAGGACGGCCTGCCGCTGGCCCCGGACGCCCCGGTGCTGCACATCCGCGGCGTCGGCTACAAGGGCACGATCGAGACCATGGCCCGGCCGGCTGAGGGCCCGGCGCTGACCTGAGCGCCGGCCCCCGGGCGCGGCCCCGGCTCGGCCCCGGCGTGGGTGGGTGGTCGGGCGGGGCGTCAGGTGGCGGAGCCGGCCGCCGCACCGGTGGCACGGTCGCCCCAGCGGGCCAGTTCGGCGTCCAGGTCGAGCGGGGCGACCAGGGCGCCCTGGCCGCCCTCCTGAGCCCAGTCCTCGGCGGGCACGCGCCACATGACCTCGAACTCGATGCCGTCCGGGTCCTCGGCGTAC
>DASWVA010000142.1:0-7018 GCA_036401415.1 Streptosporangiaceae bacterium | reverse complement strand
CACCGTCGGCGACGGCGCGCTGCTGGAGGACGTGCGGCTGTTCGACGTCTACACCGGAGAGCAGGTCGGCGCGGGCCGCAAGTCGCTGGCCTACACCCTGCGTTTCCGCGCCCCCGATCGCACCCTCACCGCTGCCGAGGTGGCCGCGGCCCGCACCGCCGCGACCGACGAGGCCTGGGAACGCCTCGGCGCCGAGCTGCGCGGCTGACCCGCCGGGTCCGCCCACTCATCGGCATCCCGCGCGGTCCGGCCGTGGCGGGACACGGCGTCGTGGGCCAGCGCGGTTGCATAATTTATCGCAGCACTGCATAATTTTCCACAGGCTTGACGGCCCGGCCGACCCGGGCGCACGCCGGGACGCATCCCAGCCGACCCAGGAGGACAGCGCGACATGGGCGCACGAGTCGCGGTCGCCGGGGCCAGTGGCTACGCAGGCGGTGAACTGCTCCGCCTGCTGGCGGCCCACCCGGACCTGGAAATCGGCGCCCTGGCCGCGGGGTCCAACGCCGGGGCCCCGGTCACCGCGGTCCACCCCAACCTCATCACGCTGGCCGACCGCGCGTTCGGCCCGACCAATCCTGAGGCGTTCGCCGGCTGCGACCTGGTGTTCATGGCGCTTCCGCACGGACAGGCGGCCGCCCTGGCCACGGAACTGCCCCCGCAGACCAAGGTGGTTGACCTGGGCGCCGGGTTCCGGCTGGCCGACCCCGCCTCCTGGGAGCGGTTCTACGGTGGCGCTCACCCCGGCACCTGGACCTACGGGCTACCCGAACTGCCGGGGGCCCGCGCCCGGATCAGGGCCGCCAGCCGGGTGGCCTCGCCCGGCTGCTTCGCCACCGCGTCGATCCTGGCCCTGGCCCCGTTGCTGGCCCATGGGGTGGCCGAGCCCGGGGACATCGTGATCGTGGCGGCGTCCGGTACGTCCGGCGCGGGCCGGTCCGCCACCGTCAACCTGCTGGGCAGCGAGGTCATGGGCTCGGTGTCCGCGTACAAGGCAGGCGGGGTTCACCGGCACACTCCGGAGATCGAGGAAGCCCTGCAGTCGGTGCTGACCGGGACCGGGACCGGGACCTGGACCGGGGCCCCGGTCACGATCTCGTTCACGCCCACGCTGGCCCCGATGCCGCGCGGCATTCTCGCCACCGCCACCGCCCGCCTGGCCGCAGGCGTCAGCACAGAGCGCCTCCGCGAAATTACCGCCGACAGCTACGGCCGCGAACCGTTCGTCCACCTGCTGCCCGAGGGCCAGTGGCCCGGGACCGGCGCGACCTCCGGGTCGAACGCGGCCCAGCTCCAGGTGGCCGCCGACCTGCACGCCGGGCGGGCGATCGTGGTGTCCGCCCTGGACAACCTCGGCAAGGGCGCCGCGGGCCAGGCCGTCCAGAACGCCAACCTCATGCTGGGCCTGCCGGAGACGGCCGGTCTCACCGCCCAGGGAGTAGCGCCGTGAGCGTCACCGCACCGCTCGGGTTCCGCGCCGCCGGCGTCGCCGCCGGGCTCAAGGCCTCCGGCGACCGCGACGTCGCCGTGGTCATCAACGACGGGCCATCCCGCGCCGCGGCCGCCGTGTTCACCGCGAACCGGGTCAAGGCCGCGCCGGTGCGGTGGACCCAGGAGGTGGTCAGCGGCGGCCGGGTCCGCGCGGTAGCACTGAACTCCGGCGGCGCCAACGCCTGCACCGGGCCGCTGGGGTTCCAGGACACCCACGCGACCGCCGAACGGCTCGGCGAGGCGCTGCAGGATTCGGCGGGGGAGATGGCCATCTGCTCCACCGGCCTGATCGGGGAGCGGCTGCCGATGGACAAGATCCTGTCCGGGGTGGACGCCTGCGTAACCGAGGCGACCCGGGGTGGCGGCCTGGCCGCGGCCGACGCGATCCGGACCACCGACACGGTGGTGAAGATCTCCTTTCGCCGCCAGGATGACAGCTACGCCATCGGCGGCATGGCCAAGGGCGCCGGGATGCTGGCTCCCGCCCTGGCCACCATGCTGTGCGTGCTCACCACCGACGCCGACCTGCCCCCGGCTGACCTCGACGCCGCCCTGCGGGATGCCGTGCGGGTCTCGTTCGACCGGCTGGACACCGACGGTTGCATGTCCACCAACGACACCGTGCTCCTGCTGGCCAGCGGCGCGTCCGAAGTGACCCCGGAGCTGGCCGACTTCACCCTGCTGCTGACCGAGGTGTGCGCCGACCTGGCCCGCCAGCTCCAGCTGGACGCCGAGGGCGCGAGCAAGATGATCACGGTGGAGGTCATCGGGGCGGCCAGCGAGGACGACGCGGTGCAGGCGGGCCGGGCCGTGGCCCGTAGCAGCCTGCTCAAGTGCGCGATCGCGGGGGAGGACCCGAACTGGGGCCGGGTGGTCTCGGCCGTCGGGACGACCAGCGCGGTCTTCGAGCCGGACCGGCTGAACGTGGCCATCAACGGCATCTGGGTGTGCCGGAACGGCTGCGCGGGTGACGAGCGGTCCAAGGTCGACATGACCCCCCGGGACGTCACCATAACCATTGACCTGTCCGCTGGCCCGCACGCGGCCACCATCGCCACCACCGACCTGACCGCGGAGTACGTGCACGAGAACTCGGTCTACTCGACATGACGCCGGACCACGCGGGCGAAGCCCGGGTAGGGGGTCTGGGCGGCTGCGCCCCCGGGGTTGCTCCGGGGGGCCCGCTGGGCAACGCGGGCGAAGCCCGGGTAGGGGGTCTGGGGGGCTGCGCCCCCGAGGATAAGGCCGCCACGCTGATCGAGGCGCTGCCCTGGCTGATCAAGTTCCACGACCGGGTCGTGGTCATCAAGTACGGCGGCAACGCGATGATCTCCGACGAGCTCCGGCTGGCCTTCGCCGCGGACCTGGTGTTCCTCCGCTGCGCCGGGCTGTGCCCGGTGGTGGTGCACGGCGGCGGCCCGCAGATCACCGAGCAGCTGGCCCGGCTCGGGGTGGAAACCACGTTCACCGCGGGGCTGCGCGTCACCACCCCGGAGACCATGGACGTGGTCCGGATGGTGCTGACCGGCGTGGTCAACAAGGACATCGTCCGGATGATCAACCGGGACGGCCCGTTCGCGGTCGGCCTGTCCGGCGAGGACGCCAACCTGTTCACCGCGCGCCGCAAGGCCGCCATGGTGGACGGTGAGCCGGTCGACATCGGGCTGGTGGGCGAGATCCAGGCCACTGACCCCGGGGCGCTGCGCGCACTCATCGCCGACCGCCGCATCCCGGTGGTGTCGAGCGTGGCCCGGGGCGAGGACGGCGAGGTCTACAACGTCAACGCCGACACCGCCGCCGCCGACCTGGCGGTGGCTCTGGGCGCGGCCAAGCTGATCATCCTCACCGACGTGCCCGGCCTGTACCGGACCTGGCCCGCCAGCGGCGACGTGATCAGCCAGCTCGCGGCGGCGGAGCTGGAAACCATGCTGCCCGGCCTGAGCACCGGGATGATCCCCAAGATGGCGGCGTGCCTGACCGCGGTGCGCGGCGGCGTGCCCCAGGCCCACGTGGTCGACGGCCGCCAGCCGCACGCCGTGCTGCTGGAGATCTTCACCGACTCCGGAGCTGGGACCATGGTCGTCCCCGACCACGCCGCCGGGCCCGCGAAGGAGGCAGAAGCTCCGTGAACGCCACGAACGTACTGCAGAAACGCTACGCGGCCGCCCTGATGCCGAACTACGGGCTGCCCCCGGTCGCCCTGGTGCGCGGCGACGGCTGCCGGGTCTGGGACGCCGACGGGCGCGAGTATCTCGACCTGTTCGCCGGGATCGCCGTGAGCGCGCTCGGTCACGCGCACCCCGCCCTGATCAGCGCGGTGAGCACCCAGGTGGCGGCGCTGGCCCACACGTCGAATCTGTTCCTGCACGAGCCCGGCATAGATTTGGCCGAACGAATTCTCGCTCTCCTCGGCGGCCCGGGTGGCGCGGGCCCGGCCGACGCCCGGATCTTCTTCGCCAACTCCGGCGCCGAAGCCAACGAGGCCGCGATCAAGCTGGTCCGGCGGCACTGGCAGAAGCAGCACCTCAGTCAGGCCCGGCCTGTGTTCGTGGCCGCCGAGAACGGGTTCCACGGGCGCACCATGGGAGCGCTCGCGCTGACCGGCAAGGCCTCCATCCGCGAGCCGTTCGCGCCGTTTGGCATCGATGTCCGCTTCGTGCCCTACGGGGACGTGGACGCGCTGCGGGCCGCGGCGGGCCCGGACTGCGCGGCCTTGTTCGTCGAGCCGTGCCAGGGCGAGGCGGGCGTGATCCCGCCGCCGCCCGGTTACCTGAGCGCGGCCCGGGAGGCCTGCGACCGTTCCGGGGCGCTGCTGGTGGTGGACGAGATCCAGAGCGGCGTCGGGCGTACCGGGCACTGGTTCGCGCACCAGGGAGAAGGCGTCACCCCGGACGTGCTCACCCTGGCCAAGGGGCTGGGCGGCGGCCTGCCCATCGGGGCCTGCGTCGGCTTCGGGCCGTACGGCAGCGTGCTCGGGAAGGGTGACCACGGCTCCACCTTCGGGGCCAACCCGGTTGCCTGCGCGGCCGCGCTGGCCGTACTGACCACGATCGAAGCCGACGGCCTGCTGGCCAGCGCGGCCGCGGCCGGGCAGCAGCTCCATGACGGCATCGCCGCATTGGGGCACCCACTGCTGGCCGGGGCCCGCGGCCAGGGCCTGTGGCTGGCCGCGATGCTGGCCGAGCCCGCCGCCGCCGACGTCGAAGCAGCCGCCCGCCGGGCCGGGTTCCTGGTCAACGCGGTCCAGCCGGACGCCATCCGGCTGGCGCCACCGCTCATCATCTCCGCCGGCCAGGCCACCGCGTTCCTGGACGCGCTGCCCGGCATCCTCGACGACGCCGTTACGGCCCGGGAGAAGTCATGACTGACGTGCGGACGGCGCGGCACTTTCTCCGCGACGACGACCTGAGCCCTGCCGAGCAGACCGAGGTACTGGACCTGGCCGACCTGCTCAAGGCCGACCGGTTCGCCCGCCAGCCGCTGGCCGGCCCGCGCACCGTGGCCGTGATGTTCGACAAGCCGTCGCTGCGCACCCGGGTCTCCTTCGCCACCGGCATCGCCGAGCTGGGCGGCAGCCCGCTGGTCATCGAGACCGCGAGCACCCAGCTGGGCCGGGGCGAGACGATCGAGGACACGGCCCGCGTGCTCAGCCGCCTGGTCACCGCGATCGCGTGGCGGACGTTCGGCCAGGACCGCGTGGCTGCGCTGGCTTCGGCCAGCAACGTGCCGGTCATCAACGCGCTGACCGACAGCTTCCACCCCTGCCAGGTCCTGGCCGACCTGCAGACCATCCGGGAGGCCAAGGGCGGCCTGTGCGACCGGACCCTGGCCTTTCTGGGCGACGGGTCCAGCAACATGGCTCACTCCTACCTGCTGGGCGGGGCCACGGCCGGCCTGCACGTCCGGATCGCGGCCCCGGAGGCCTACCGGCCGGACCACGCGGTGCTGGCCGCCGCGGCCGAGATCGCGAGCCTGACCCGGGGCAGCGTCCGCTGGTACGCGGACCCGGCCGAGGCCTGCGCCGGTGCCGACGTGCTGGCCACCGACGTGTGGACATCGATGGGCCAGGACGCCGAACGGGCCGAGCGGGCCGCCGCCATGGCCCCGTACGCGGTGGACAAAACCAAGCTGGACCTGGCCGGCCCGGATGCCATCGTGCTGCACTGCCTGCCCGCCCACCGGGGCGAGGAGATCAGCGCCGAGGTGATCGACGGCCCGCGCAGCCGGGTCTGGGACCAGGCCGAAAACCGGCTCCACGCCCAGAAAGCCCTGCTGACTTGGCTACTGGGCCAGGCGGGATGACCGTGACCCGGCCCGGGACCAAGGCGTCGCGGCAGGCGTGGGTGGCGGCCACGCTGGCCGGCCGGCCCGTACGCTCCCAGGAAGAGCTGGCCCGGCTGCTGGCCGAGCGGGGGATGGCGGTGACCCAGGCCACGCTGTCGCGCGATCTGGAGGAGATCGGCGCGGTCCGGGTCCGTGGCACCGACGGCTCACTGGTCTACGCGCTGCCCACCGAGCCCGGGGGCCCCGGCTCCCGGCCCGGCGGCGTGGGGGCTGCGGCCGGCACCGAGCACGACCCGGTCCGGTCCCGGCTGTCCCGGACCACCTCCGAACTGCTGATCTCGGCTGAGGCCAGCGCCAACATGGTGGTGCTGCGCACCCCGGCCGGAGCCGCCCAGTTCCTGGCCTCAGTGCTGGATCACGCGGCCTGGCCCGCGATCCTGGGTACCGTGGCCGGCGACGACACGGTACTGGTCATCGCGCGCGATCCCAGTGGCGGCGACGCCCTGGCCACCCAGCTGCTGGCGCTGGCCGAACGCCGCCGCTGACCACGCCGGCCCAGAAAGGGTGGCGTCGCCTAGTAAGGTGCCGTCGCGGCACAACACGAGGGACTGGTGCACAGGTGACAGAAACAGGGAGCGCACCGCCGACACGGCTGTGGGGCGGGCGGTTCGAGTCCGGGCCGGCCGAGGCACTGGCCCGGCTGTCGATGAGCGTCCAGTTCGACTGGCGGCTGGCCCCGTATGACCTGCTCGCGTCCCGGGCGCACACCCGCGCCCTGTTCGGTGCCGGGCTGCTGACCGAGGCCGAGCGGGACGCCATGCTGACCGCCCTGGACCACCTGGACCAGGCCTGCCGGGATGGCAGCTTCCGGCCCACCGCCGCCGACGAGGACGTGCACACCGCGCTCGAGCGCGGCCTGCTGGAAAGGCTGGGCACCCTGGGCGGCAAGCTCCGGGCCGGCCGCAGCCGCAACGACCAGGTGGCCACGGATCTGCGGCTCTACCTTCGGGACCACGTGCGCATGATCGTGTCCCGGCTCGCCGAGCTGGAAACCGCCCTGCTCGGCCAGGCTGAACGGCACGCCGACGTGGCCGCTCCCGGCTTCACCCACCTGCAGCACGCGCAGCCGGTGCTGTTCGCGCACCAGCTGCTGGCCCACGTGCACGCCTTCGCCCGGGACGCGGACCGGCTGCGGGACTGGGACAAGCGGGCCGCGATCTCACCACTCGGGGCGGGCGCCCTG
>DASWVA010000141.1:0-2337 GCA_036401415.1 Streptosporangiaceae bacterium | reverse complement strand
GCCCGCCTCGGTCAGCCGCTGGTTCAGCTCCTCGAACGCCTTGACCGGCAGGAAGACCTCACCGCGGACTTCCAGCGTCTGCGGGTAGCCGGTGCCCTGGAGCTGGGCCGGGATGGTCTCGATGGTGCGGATGTTGGGCGTGACGTCTTCCCCGGTACGCCCGTCGCCGCGGGTCGCGCCCCGGGTCAGCCGCCCGTTCCGGTAGATCAGCGCGATGGCCAGCCCGTCGATCTTGAGCTCGCACAGGTAGGGACCGGTGCCGCCGCCCCCCGCGGCCCGCTCGGCCCAGGCGTCGAGTTCGGCGGCCGAGAACGAGTTGTCCAGGCTGAGCAGCCGCTGCAGGTGCTCGGCCGGCGTGAACAGCGTGGACACCGACCCGCCGACCTGCTGGGTGGGCGAATCGGGGGTGCGCAGCTCCGGGTACCGCTCTTCCAGCCCTTCCAGCTCGCGCAGCAGCCGGTCGAACTCGGCGTCCGCGATCGTCGGCGAGTCCAGCACGTAGTACCGGTGCCGGGCGTCGGTCACCTGCGCGCTCAGGTCGGCGTGCCGCTGCCGCGCCTCGACCGGCGTCTGGTTGGCGTCGACCGGGCCGCCTGCCCCCTCGGTCATGGTGTACTCCCCGCCGTCATGGTGGCCTCCCCGTCACTGCTCGTCCCCCGAGCCTTCTTCGGCCAGCTCAGGGACTATTCTCGCTGCCTCGCGGCTGTGCGCGAGCGCTTCGGCGGCGCGTGTCGGCGTCGCGCCGGCCAGGCCGCACGCGGGGGTGAGCACGATCTGCCGGGCGGCCTGGCTCTGGTCCATGCCCAGCGCGCGCCAGAACCGGAGGACCCGCCGGGCCGTCTGCGCCGGCGGGTCGTCCCGGGTGTTACGGGGCAGGATCGTGCGCACCGCACCGGCGAAGATGCCCCGGCCGGTGTCGGCCATTTCGGCGATCAGGTCACCATCTTCGCGCCGCACCAGGTTGAGGTCGAAGGAGATCGCATCCGGCCGCGCGGTCATGATGATGTCGAAAGGTACGGGGCCGGCGCAGCAGTGCACCACGGAGTACTGCCCGGTCGCGGTCAGGATCGTCTGCAGCCGGTCGGACATGACCGCCACGTCCGGGGCCGGGATCCGGGAGAGCCCGCTGGCCGTCGGAACCTCCCCGTAGGCCACCGCGGGCAGCGAGGGCTCATCGAGCTGGACGACGAGCCTGGCGCCCGGCACCCGCTTGGCCACCTCGGCCACGTGGGCGGCGGCCGCCTCGGCCAGGGAGGCGGTCAGGTCGGCGACCGCACCGTCGTCGGACAGCAGGGGATGCAGGGTCCTGGCCAGCTCGATCGAGGCCGCGAGAGTCCAGGGGCCGGCCAGACTGATCTTCAGCGGGCCCTGGTACCCGGCCAGCTGTTCTTCCATGGCGTCCAGGTCACTGGACAGCATGCTCTGCGCGGCCCGCATGGACCGGCCGGGCCGGTCGGCGAGCCGCCAGCCGCCGGTGGTGGTCTCCACCGGAAATCCGGTCAGCAGCGCCACGGTCCGGCCGATCAGGTCGGCGCCGGGGCCGCGGGCCGGGAGCTCGGGGAGGAAAGGAAAGCCCGGCAGCTCGTCGACTACGGCCTGGATGGCTTCGGCCGGGTCGGTGCCGGGCATGGACCCGATGCCGGTAGCGCTGCCCGGCTCCCACGGGAAGGCGCGGGCCTGGCCGCCTTCTCCGTTACCCTGCGTGTTCTCAGTCACGCTGCCGAGCTTAGGCCCTGGCTCCCGATCCGCCGGAGGGCGTCGTCCGGTGGGGGCCTCAGCGGTCCGGGTGGGCGCCGGAACCGTGCACCGAGGGACCGATCAGACGCCGGACCTTGAGCTCGAGGAGATCCAGGGACAAGCCGGCCACTGAGTCGCGGCGACCCCTGGACCTGATGGCCAGCGCCGCGGTGACGACCACCCCGGACATGACACCAGTCGAGAAGGCGACCACCGCCGCCACGGCGATGTCACGGGCCATCATGGCCTCCTGGGTCGGCCGGCGGTGTCTGTGCCGCCGGGCTGTCGCAGCGGGACACGTGGTGATTGGCGTCGACCAGAATATCTCCGGGTCATGATCGTCTGAAACCCCGTGGACGGCGAGACTTGCCTACCGGTCATCATCGTCCCGGTCCCGCCCGTCGTTGCTCCGGTGCCCGATGACACTGACGACGATCAGGATGCCGACCGCGAAACCGACGGCGAAGAGGAACAGGATGCCGACCACCGCTCCGGCGAGGATTCCACTGGCCATCTGGCCCTCCCGCAGTCGTGCCGGCGGCGGCCCGCGCCGCCGCCGGCTTCCCTGTCAGCGAGCGAGGCTGGCGCTCACCCGTCTCA
>DASWVA010000140.1:0-14932 GCA_036401415.1 Streptosporangiaceae bacterium | reverse complement strand
CCGCCGCGTTCAACAAAAATGTGCTGTCCGTGCTCAACCACGAGCTGGGGGCCGACTTTGACCTGGACAGTTTCGAGCATGTCGCGCGCTGGGACCCGGACCGGGAATGGATCGAGATGCGCCTGCGCGCCAGCGGCCCGCAGACCGTTCACCTCCCGGCCATCGGCCTGACCGCCGGGTTCGCGGACGGCGAGGAGATGCGCACGGAGGTCAGTGCCAAGTTACGCCGCGAGGGCGTGACCGCCGAGCTGGCGGCGGCGGGATTCAGCCTGCGGCACTGGTGGACCGACACATCGGGGAGGTTCGGCCTGTCGCTGGCCCTCCCCGCCTGATGTTCCCGGCTGCCCGAGCTGGCCGTCGCAGGTTCTGGCCCCGGGTGTCACGCCGGGCATTTTGTCACCGTGACTTGCAGGCCCGGTTACACACCGTCAGCAGTCCAGTGAAGCGTGAAGCATTGCATGCCATTGCGTGGCATTACATGCGTAATCGCAGGTCAGCGGTGCCCTACGGTATGCAGTTGTGGTGGATGATCAAGGCCCGGACATTGTGCACGAAGGCCCGACGCCGATCTACGTGCAGATCGTGGACTACGTTCAGGCCCATATCGAGTCCGGCGAGTGGCAGCCCGGTCACCGCCTGCCCGCCGAGCGCGCCATGGCCGAAGCGTGGGGCGTCGCGTACCTCACGATCCGCCGGGCCATGGCCGAACTCCGTAAGAAGGGTCTCATCGTCAGCGTCCAGGGCCGCGGCACCTACGTCAAGGAGGGCCGGCGCTGATCCTCGCCGGGCGCCCCTCCGGGACCCCCGGACCCCGGGACCCGGGCCGCGGACGGCGGCCCCGGCACCCGGCCCAGTGGGGCGCCCGGTTAGCCTGCGGGCGTGGGGGTCAACGAGCGGCTGAGCGTGCTGCACTGGAATATCCATGACTGGAAAGACGACCGTGGGGCACCGAACCATCAGGCCGTTGAAGGACTGATCCGGGACACCAAGCCAGACGTGGTGTCGCTGACCGAGGTCAGTACGGCGTGGGGCGAGGCGCGGCCGCTGAGCGAGATCGGCGAGCGGCTGGGCTACCGGTGGGTGTTCGTGCCCGCTCTGGAGTATCGCGGGACGCCGGCCACCGAGGGGTACGGCAACGCGCTGCTGACCCGGTTGCCGATCCTCGGGGTCCAGCAGTGGCGGGTGCACTCGCCCGAGCGTTACGTCAACACTGAGCCGACCGAGCCGCGGACGGTGGCGCTGGCCCGGCTGGACGTGGCCGGGACGCCGGTCTGGGTGGGCAGCACGCACCTGCCCGCCAGCCGCGACGACGAGCGGGCCACGGCCCTGGCCCGGCTCGGGACCCTGCTCAAGCAGCTCGGCCCGCCCTGGCTGGTGTGCGGGGACTTCAACACGCGGGTGTCGACCTGGCGCGATGACCTGCCGGACGGGGTGACGGTAGTGCCGCGCTGGCGGCGGGCCACCTTCCCGGCCCGCCATCCCGTCCGGGCCATCGACTACGGTCTGGCTTCGCCCGGGCTGCGGACGCGGGGGCGGGTCCTCCCCGCCCGAGGATCAGACCACCGGGCGATCCTCGTCACGGCGTTCCTGTTATCGGCGCCCCCGGGGGCGCCGCGGGTCAGGACCCGGGCGGCCGGCTGCGCAGCCAGACCCCCGCACCGGGCGGTAGCACTCCCCCGCTCACCCGGTGGCTGGCGGCCAGGATCTTCTCGTGCGGCGGTAGCTCGGCCGGCTGGCCGGACACGTTGATCATGACCGTGACGTCGGTGCCGCGCCGGTAGCACAGCACGTCGGCCGGGGCGGGCAGCCAGGTGAAACGATCGGTCGTGAACGCGGGTTCGCGGTGCCGGACCGCCAGCAGGTGGCGGTAGAGGGACAGCATCGAGTCCGGGTCGGCGCTCTGGTCCTCCACGGTCAGCCCGGCCCACGCGGGCGGTTGCGGCAGCCAGGTTCGCGGGCCGTCCCCGTCTGAGCCGTTGGCCAGGAAGCCGAACGGCGGCCGGTCACCGGACCAGGGCAACGGCACCCGGCAGCCGTCGCGGCCCAGGCGCTCGTGGCCCGAACGCCGCCACATCGGGTCCTGCCGGTCGGTGTCGGGGATGTCCTCGACCTCCCACAGGCCGAGTTCCTCCCCCTGGTACACGTAGGCGGTACCGGGCAGGGACAGCGACAGTAGGGCCGCGGCCCGGGCCCGGCGGGTACCCAGGACCAGGTCGGTAGGCTCGCCGATGCGGTGGCCGGGCCGGTCGAACGAGGTGTCCGCACGGCCGTAGCGGGTGACGTTCCTGATCACGTCGTGGTTGCTGAGGACCCAGGTGGCCGGGGCCCCTACCTCGGCGTGCGAGGCCAGGGTGGCGTCGATGACCGACCGCAGCACCCGGCCGTCCCACGGGCAGCGCAGGAAGTCGAAGTTGAACACGGTCTGCAGCTCGCCGGGGCGCAGGTAGCGGGTGGTGCGTTCCACCTCGGGCAGCCATACCTCGCCGATCAGCACCCTCATCCCCGGATAGCTGTCGGCGATCCGCCGCCAGGCCCGGTACACGTCGTGCACCTCGTCCCGGTCCACGAACGGGTGCCTCCCGGGGCCGGGGCCGGCCGGCCCGTCCGGCTCGTAATCGGTCATGGCCGGGTCCTTGGCCAGCAGCACGGCGGAGTCGATCCGGAACCCGTCCACGCCACGGCCGAACCAGAACCGCAGCACATCCTCGAACTCGGCCCGGACGTCGGGGTTGCCCCAGTTGAAGTCGGGCTGCTCCGGGGCGAACAGGTGCAGGTACCAGTGGCCGGGCTGGCCGTCCGGGCCGGTGACCCGGGTCCAGGCCGGGCCGCCGAACTCCGAAACCCAGTTGTTCGGGGGCAGCTCGCCGTGCCCGCCGCGGCCGGGACGGAAGATGTAGCGATCCCGTTCGGGCGAGCCGGGCGGCGCGGCCAGCGCGGCCATGAACCACGGCTGAACGTCCGAGCCGTGGTTGGGCACCACGTCCAGAATGATCCGGATGCCCAGTTCGTGGGCTTCGGCGATCAGCTGCTCGGCCTCGTCCAGGGTGCCGAACAACGGGTCGATGGCCCGGTAGTCGGCCACGTCGTACCCGGCGTCGGCCATCGGCGAGGGGTACCACGGGTTGAACCAGATCGCGTCGACCCCCAGCCCGGCCAGGTAGGAGAGCCGGGACCGGACCCCGGCCAGGTTCCCCACCCCGGCGGCGCCGTGCGGGCCGGGACCGGCCGCGAAGCTGCGCACGTACACCTGGTAGATGACCGCGTCGCGCCACCACGGCCGGGGTTCCGGATCGGCCGGGACGGGTTTGGGCGATGGTGGAGCCAGAGTGTGATCGCTCACGGGGATGTCGTTCCTCCGATTGGTCCGGTCAGGACGGGGCGCGGGCGGGCTGGCTGGCGGCCGGGCGGCCTCAGCCCTTGACGCCCCCTGCGGTCAGGCCAGCCATGATGTTGCGCTGGAAGAACAGGAAGAACACGATCGCCGGCACGCAGGCGATGGCCAGCGCCGCGATGAACACGTCCTCCGGGATGCCCTGGCTCAGGTGGTACAGGCCGACGTTGATGGTCTGGGCGGACGGGTCGGGCAGGACCAGCAGCGGCCAGAGGAAGTCCTTCCACACGCTGACCGCGGCGAAGATCGAGACGACCCCGATGATCGGCCGCGAGATCGGCAGCACGATCCGCCACAAGGTCCGGAACGGCCCGGCCCCGTCCAGCGCGGCCGCCGCCAGCAGGTCGGCCGGAACCGAGTCGAAGAACCGTTTCAGGAGAAAGATGTTGAAGCCGTTGGCCACCGACGGCAGCCAGATCACCCACGGCGTATTGAGCATGGACACGTGCAGGAACGG
Organism: Streptosporangiaceae bacterium; assembly: GCA_036401415.1. GTDB lineage: Bacteria > Actinomycetota > Actinomycetes > Streptosporangiales > Streptosporangiaceae > Bog-532. The sequence goes on along the minus strand of DASWVA010000140.1, from coordinate 11,084 downwards.
CAGGCTGCTGGCCGTCAGGTACTGCGGCAGCACCAGCACGGTGGCCGGGATCATCATCGCGGCCAGCATGGCGAACAGGATGACATTGCCGAGCACGGGACGCAGCTTGGACAGCGCGTAGGCGGCGGCCACGTCGAACACCACCTGGAACATCAGCGCGCCGCCGGCGTAGATGACCGTGTTCAGGATGAGCCGCCCGAGTCCCAGGTCGTTCCAGGCCGTGAGGTAGTTGTGCGGCGCCGGGTGGGCGGGAATCACGCTGGGCGGGGACTGGATGACCGCGGACGGGGACTTCAGGCCGCCGGTCACCATCCAGTACAGCGGGAACAGGAAGATCGCCGCGAACAGCGGGATCGCCACACTCAGCACGACCCAGTAGATGATCCTGGTGTGACCGCGGCTGAGCTGGGCGGCTGAGATCAGCGTGCGCGGCCCGGATTCGATGGCGGCCATGGTTTACCCTTCCTCGCCGCGGCGGGAGAGCCAGAGGTACGCGCCCGCGAACCCCATCAGCACGACCAGCAGCATGATGCCGAGCGCCGCGCCGCTCCCGTAGTTGTTGAACGCGAACGCGTAGTTGTAGATCAGGTAGACGACGGTGGTGGTCCCGGACTGGCCGCCGGTCAGGATGAGCGGCTCCAGGAACACCTGCATGGTCGCCACGATCTGCAGCATCAGCATCAGCGACAGGATCAGGCGGGTCTGCGGGATCGTCACGTGCCAGACCCGGCGCGCCAATCCGGCCCCGTCGATCTCGGCCGCGTCGTAAAGCTCGCCCGGGATGCCCTGCAGTGAGGCCAGGTACACCAGCACCGCGGCGCCCATGTTGCTCCAGGTGGAGAAGAGCACCAGGCAGAGCAGGGCGATGTGCGGGGACTGCAGCCACTGCGAGGTGGGCAGGCCCACGGCGTGCAGCGCGGCGTTGAACAACCCGCTGTTGTCCGGGGTGTAGAACCATTTCCACAGGAAGGCCGCGGCGGCCGGCGGGATCATCACCGGCAGGTAGACCAGCAGCCGGAAATAGCCGCGCCAGTGCCGCAGCTCGTTGAGCACCACCGCGGTCAGGAACGGGACGGCGTACCCGAACACCAGGGCCAGCCCGGCGAACGAGGCGGTCGCCCGCCACGCGCCCCAGAAGCTCGGGTCAGCGATGATGTGCCGGTAGTTCCGTAGCCCGACCCAGGTGGTCTCACCCGCGAAGTTCGTTTTCTGGAAGCTCATGATCACCTCGCGGATCATGGGGTACCAGGAGAACAGCGCGAAGCAGAAGACCGCGCCGACCAGGAACACGTACGCGGCGGTGTTGTCACGGATCTTCCGCTGGTACCGGCGCGGGGGCCCAGGGCGGGCCGCCTGCGGGCGGCTCACCTTCCGGCGGCGCGCTGCCGCTCCGGCCACATCGGACACTTCGGTCGCGGCCATCACTCACCTTTCGGGGGGCGCCGGCGGCCGGGTGCCCTCCCGGCCCAGGGCAGGCCCGGGCCGGGACGGCACCGGCGGCTCACTGCTGGTTGGCGAGGATGGAGTTGACCTGCGTGGAAAACGTGCCCAGCAGCTGCTTGAGGTTGGCGTTGCGCTGGGTGAGCACGGCCGCCATGACCTTGTCGCCCTGGGCGTAGATGGCCTGGGCCTGCGGCGGCTCGATCTCGTTCTTCATGTTCGGCGCGGCGTTCAGGTACGGCGCGAAGTTGGACACCGGGATGGTGGCGTTGCTGTCCTCATCAGAGGTGGTGCTCTTGGCCACCGCGGTGCCCGCGGTCCAGATGTTCGGCTCGGGCAGGCCGACCGGCTGGGCCGCGGCCTTGGCCCGCTGGTAGTTGAACTGGCCTGCGCCCGGGGTGAGGAATTCGAAGTTGAGGAACTTGATCCCGGCCTGGATCTGGGCCGGGGTGTCCAGCTTGTTGAACATGTAGCCGTCGCCGCCGAGCAGCGTGCCCCCGTCGCCCGGCATCGGCCCCTCGGCCAGGTTGGCGTACGAGGACCCGTACTCCTGGTGAATGTAGGTGACGTTGTCCGGGGCGGCCACGTACATGCCCAGCTTGCCGGCCCCCATCAGCTGGGGCAGGTCGTTGTACTGGAGCAGTTGCCTGGACCCCATGGAGTTGTCGGCCCAGCGCATGGCCTGCAGGTTCTGCAGCAGCTGCATCCCGGTCGAGTTGTCGAAGCTCGCCTTGTGGCCGCTCACCATCGAGCCGCCCAGCGAGTACATCTCGGCGGTGAAGTGCCAGCCGCCGACGCTGGAGGCACTGTAGTCGCCGTACCCGACGATGCCGCCCCCGAGGGCGCTGATCTTCTTGGCGTCGGCCCGGACCTGCGCCCAGGTGGTGGGCGGCTGGTTCGGGTTCAGGCCCGCACGCTGGAACAGCTGCTTGTTGTACAGCAGGCCGAGGGTGTAGTTGGACACCGGTACGCCGTACAGGTCACCGCTGGACCCGCCGCCCTGGCGGTACAGGTTGACCAGGTCGGGCTGGATGTCGGACAGGCTCTTGACCTGGCTGGCGTATCTGGCGATGTCCGCGGCCTGGCCGGAGCTGATCACGTTGGTGGCGTCGGTGAAGTACGTGTAGAAGACGTTGTCCATCTTGCCGCTGGCCAGCTTGGCGTCAAACGTCGCCGGGTCATCACACGGGTTGGTGTCGTCGCCCTGGACGGTGACACTGGGGTTGGCCTTTTCGAAGAGCTTGATGTCCTGCAGGAAGAAGTTGCGCTGCGCCGCCTGCGTCTTCGGCGGTTCACAGCCGACCGTGATCGTGACGTGGCCGCTGGCGCTCGGACCGGTGCTGCTGCCGCCTGAACTGCACGCCGCCACTGAGACGGCGCCGAGGACTGCCAGCCCGGCTACCGCGGTGGACCGGCGGCCCAGCCCGCTCGCGCGCTGTCCGCCCGGGTTGCTGCCGAGTTTTTTCATGGGCACCTTCTCCGTTGATGGCCTGGCCTGTAGTGACGGTGACGCTACATCTGGCCACAAGATGATGCAATATCTGGATAAGATATTGCAAGATAACGACATAGCAACGAAGAATGTAACCGCAGGTTGGACGTCAGGAGAGGGTCATCCGGGTCACGAGTGATCGGGCGGGGCGGGGCCACGGCGGGACTGCGGCCCGGCGGGACTGCGGCCCGGCGGGGCCATGGGTGACCCGGGAACGGCCGCGGTGCCGGCGGTGGGACGGGAGCGCCCGAGGGGTCAGGCGACGCGGGCGGTGGATCCGCGGACGACCAGTTCGGGTTCGAAGAGAAGCTCCTCGGGCGCCACCGGCACGCCTTCGATCTGATTGACGAGCATGGCCACCACGGCGCGGCCCATGGCTTCGATGGGCTGGCGCACGGTGGTCAGCGGGGGTGCCGTGCAGGTCATCAGGGCCGAGTCGTCGAAGCCCACCACAGATAGGCGGTCCGGGACGCCCAGACCGGCCCGGCGGGCGGCGCGGACCGCGCCCAGCGCCAGCTGGTCCGAGGCGCAGATGATGCCGGTGACGCCGGTCTCGATCAGGCGCGTCCCGGCCGCGTGGCCGCCTTCGATGCTGAACAGCGCATGCTCGACCGCCACCTCGGTCCCGGCCCGCTCCGCCTCCGCCTGCAGAGCGGCGACCTTACGGCGGCTGGGTATGTGATCGGCGGGGCCGACGATGGTGCCGATGCGGGTGTGGCCCAGGGACCACAAGTGGCCGAAGGCCTGCTCGCTGGCCACCGTGTCATCGGTGGACACGCGGGGAAAGCCGAGTTGCTCGACGGCCGCGTTGACCAGCATGACCGGCACCCCCCGGTCGTGCAGCAGCCGGTAATGGTCGTGCGGTGAATCGTCCTCGGCGAAGTGGCCGCCGGCGAATACCACCCCGGACACCTGCTGCTGGATCAGCATGTTCACGTAGGCGGCCTCGGACAGGCCGCCGGCCGTCCTGGTGCACAGCACGGGCGTGAAACCCTGCTGGGCCAGGCCGCCCCCGACCACTTCGGCGAGCGCGGGAAAGATCGGGTTTTCCAGTTCCGGCAGGACCAGCCCGACCAGCCGGGCGCGGTCGCCGCGGAGCTGGGTCGGGCGTTCGTAACCCAGCACGTCCAGCGCGGTCAGCACGGCCGCCCGGGTCGACTCCGATACCCCGGGGCGGCCATTCAGCACGCGGGACACGGTCGCCTCGCTGACCCCGGCCTTGCGGGCTACGTCACCCAGCCTCTGCGCCATGCTGCAAGCTTACGGCAAAGCACGTCATTTCTTGCAGCCATGCGGGCAGCCGGCCCGCCGCTCAGGAGGCGCGGTCACGGGCGGCCATGTCGAGGAGTTCCTCGGCGTGAGCGCGGCCGAACTCTGAATCCTCCAGGCCGGCCAGCATGCGCGACAACTCACGGACGCGGCCATCCTGGTCCAGCCGGACCACACCGCTGCTGGTGACCAGACCGTCGTTGGCCTTCATCACCACCAGGTGGTTGTCGGCGAAGGCGGCGACCTGGGGCAGGTGGGTGACCACGATGACCTGGGCCAGCCGGGCCAGCCGGGCCAGCCGGCGGCCAATCTCGACCGCCGCCTTGCCGCCCACGCCCGCGTCCACCTCGTCGAAGACGAACGTGGGGACCGGGTCGGCCCCGGCAAACACCACCTCGATGGCCAGCATGACGCGGGACAGCTCGCCGCCGGACGCGCCCTTGTTCAACGGCAGCGGCGGCGCGCCCGGATGGGCGGCCAGCCGGATTTCCACGTCGTCGGCGCCGTGCGGGCCCGGCTCGGCGAGCGGGCGGACCACGGCGACCAGCGACGCGTGCGGCATGGCCAGCGCGGTCAGCTCCGCAGTTACGTCCCGGGAGAACTTTTCGGCGGCGTCGTGGCGCAGCCCGCTGAGCGTCCCGGCCAGCTCGCTGACTTCCACGGCCAGCTGGGCTTCCTCCTGGGCCAGGCCCGCGATCCTTTCGTCGTCGCCCTCCAGCTCGACCAGCCGGGCGGCGGCGGGCTTGGTCCAGGCCAGCACCGCGGCCACGTCACCGCCGGGGTCGGCCGCGACCTCACCGGCCTCCGGCGCACCCTGCGGATCGGCGGCCAGCTCGGCCGCGGCCCGGGGGCCGTAGGTACGCACGAGCCGGTTCAGCGCGGCCCGGCGTTCCTGCACCGCGGCCAGCCGGGCCGGGTCGGCGTCCAGCGCCTCGGTGTAGGACGCCAGCTCGCCGGCCACGTCGGAAAGCAGGTAGGACGCCTCCGACAGCCGGTCGGCCAGGCCAGCCAGGGCCGGGTCATGCTGGCGTACGGCCTCCAGCTCCTGTCGCGCCCCGCCGACCAGGGCCATCGCGTCGGGGCGCTCGTAGGCACCCACGGACGGGTCACCCAGCAAGGCCTCGTGCGCGGCGGTGGCCGCGGCCCGCAGTGCCTCGGCGTTGCCGAGGCGCTCCTCCTCGGCGCGCAGCTGCACGTCCTCGTCAGGGGCCGGGTCGAGCGCCTCGACCTCGGTCAGCGCCTGGCGCAGGCCCGCCGCTTCCAGTTCGCGCTCACGGGCCTGCTCGGTCAGCTCGGCCAGCTCGGCCCGGGTGTCCCGGTGCCGCTGGTAGGCACGCTGGTAGTCAGTGAGAGCGTGGGTCAGCTCGGGCCCGGCGTAGGCGTCGAGCGACTCGCGCTGGCGGCCCGGCCGGAGCAGCTGCTGCTGGTCAGACTGGCCGTGTACCGCGACCAGGTCGTCGGCCAGGTAGGTGAGCAGGGAGACCGGGACCGACCGGCCGCCGGCGTGGGCCCGTGAACGGCCCTCGGCTGATACCGAGCGGCTGATGACCAGGGCCGCCCCGTCGTCGTCGAGCTCGCCGCCGGCCTCGTCCACCTGGCGGGCGACCTTGCCGTCGGCGTCGATGGTCAGCCGTCCCTCGACCACGGCGCGCTGGGCGCCGGGACGGACCCGTGCCGGGTCCGCCCGGCCACCGAACAGCAGGCCGAGCCCCGTCACCACCATGGTCTTGCCCGCGCCGGTCTCGCCGGTGACCACGGTGAAGCCCGGGGACAGCTCAAGCACTGCGTCGTCGATGACCCCGAGCCCGGTGATCCGGACTTCCTCAAGCATGACCGTCAGCCGTCTCCTCGGTGTAGCCCTCGGGGGCCGAACGCCCCCCAGACTCCCCTACGCCCTCGGGGGCGGTACTGTCCACGTCACCATCGGGCCGGCCACCGAGCCGGCTCCCCCGCCAGCCTTTCACCGGCAGGCCGAACTTGGCTACCAGCCGGTCGGTGAACGGAGCGCCACCGTCGTCGGTGGCGGGGCCGCCGTCCGCGCCACCCACCCCGTGCAGCCGGGCCAGCCGCACCGGGAGCGCGCCGCGCCGGACCTCGACCCGTGCCCCGGGCTCCAGATCGACCATACGTCGGCCGTCGCACCACATCACGGCGCCGGGCGACGCCGCGCCGGCCGGTTCGGCCGGGTGGTCCGGAGTCAGCGGCGCGGGGCCGCGACCGGAGCCGCCGATGACCTCGATGGCCAGCACCGACCGGGGCGAGACCACCATGGGCCGCGCGAACAGCGCGTGCGCGCTGATCGGCACCATCAGCAGCGCCTCCACCTCTGGCCACACCACCGGCCCGCCGGCGGAGAACGCGTAGGCGGTCGAGCCGGTCGGGGTCGCGCACACCACCCCGTCGCAGCCCCAGCGGGACAGCGGCCGGCCGTCGACCTCGGTCACCACCTCCAGCACCCGCTCGCGGGCCGCCTTCTCCACCGTGGCCTCGTTGAGCGCCCAGGTCACCGCGACCGGGACGCCGTCGTAGAGCACCTGGACGTCGATGGTCATGCGTTCCTCGACCACGTAGTGCCGGGCCACGACCCGGTCGACGGTGTCGGCCAGCCCGTCCGGCTCGGCTTCGGCCAGGAAGCCGACGTGGCCGAGGTTGACCCCGATCAGCGGGGTGCCCGCCGGGCGGGCCAGCTCGGCCGCACGCAGCAGCGTGCCGTCGCCACCGACCACCATGACGATCTCGGCGCCCTCCGCGGCCCGCGGGCCGGGCGCCACCTCCGTCACCCCGGCGCAGGCGAGATCGCTGGCCTCCGGGGTCAGGACGCGCACGGCCAGACCAGCCCCGTTCAGCCGGGAGACCACCTCTTGCGCGCTCCTCAGCGAGTCCTTCCGTCCGGTGTGCGCCACGACCAGAGCCGTCCGCTTCCCGTCCTCGACGCTGCCATCGCCCATCGTTGCAGTGTGCCCCTTCACGGTCTGATCCGGTTCAGTGCGGTCCCTCCGCGATCGCCCTCCGCAGGTCCTCATCGTCCAGTGGCGGAGCGCCGCGCCGCAGCCAGACGAAGTACTCCACGTTGCCCGCAGGCCCGGGCAGCGGGCTGGCGGTCACGCCGCGCACCCCCAGGCCCAGCCCGGCCGCCGTCCGGGCGACCGAGGCGACCGCTTCGGCCCGCAATCCAGCATCGCGCACCACACCACCCGCTCCGACGCGGCCCCGGCCCACTTCGAACTGCGGCTTGACCATGACCACGAAGTCGGCGTCCTCGGCTGCGCTGGCCACCAGTGCGGGCAGCACGAGGGACAGCGAGATGAACGACAGGTCACCGACCACCAGGTCCGGCCGGTGCCCGCCGGGCCCGGCGGCCTCGGCGGGCTGCAGCGAGCGGACATTGACCCGGTCCCGGACCGTGACCCGCGGGTCGGTCTGCAGCGACCAGGCCAACTGGCCGTAGCCGACGTCGGCCGCGACAACGTGAGCGGCCCCGGCCCGTAGCAGCACATCGGTGAACCCGCCGGTGGAAGCGCCCGCGTCCAGGGCGGTGCGGCCCGCCACGCTCAGGTCGCCGAACGCGGCCAGCGCCCCGGCCAGCTTGTGGCCGCCACGCGAGACGTAGCCCGGATCACCGTCGTCCTCGGCCACGATGATCGGCGCGTCCCGGGTCACCTGGGTGGCCGCCTTGGCCGCGGCTTCGCCGTTGACGGTGACCCGTCCGGTCCCGATCAGCTCGGCGGCCTGCTCACGGGACCGGGCCAGCCCGCGGCGGACCAGCTCTGCGTCCAGCCGGGCCCGCGGGGCGCTGGGCCGCTTACGGGTGGTGCGTCCGCTCATGGCGTCCCGGGCGCGCGCTGGGGGCCGTCCGGGCTCAGCTCGCCGAGGACCTCGCGGAGCCGGTCGTGGATGCGGCCCAGGATGACCGGGTGCTCCTCCAGCGGCGCACCGTCGAGCTGGCCGAGCTGGGCGACGACCTCGTCCACCCGGGTGTCGCCGGTGCTGTTGAGCTCGGCGAGGCTGATGCGGACGATGTTGCTGGCGGGATCGGTCATGTGCGTCGTGTCCCTCAGTTCGCGGTCGCTCCGGGTGCGCTACCCTCCGCGTTGAACGCTACCGTCCCGACGATCGTGGAAGGAGCAGCCGCGATGGCGACCGCCGAGGAATGCCAGCACGCGTTCGAAAAGCTCATCAACCGGCTCTCCGAGCTGAGCCCCGAGGACCGGGACGCTTTCTTCAGCGGGCGCTCGTTCTCCTGCCAGGTGCCCGACCTCGACGTCACCTACGTGACCCGGTTCGGGCCCGGCGGCGCCGACCCTGTGCACCTGGCCGCGCCGGGCGACCCGCGGGCCGATGTCCGGCTCACGGCCAGCAGCGGCACCGTGGTCGAGCTGTCCGGCAACGTGTCGGCGTTCCCCAAAGCCTGGATCACCGGCAAGGTCAAGGTCCAGGCGAGTATGCGCGACCTAATGCGGCTGCGCAAGCTGATCTGAGCTCGCAGCGCCCCGGCGGGACCGCCGCCACCACAGCCCCAGCGGGCCGGCTCAGTCGCGCGCGGATTCAGGGCAGCGCCCGCATGCGCGCGGTGAGATAGTCGCGCTCGGTCTGGTTGTCGGTGAGGACGAGTGCTTCTTGGTAGGCGAGGCGTGCGTCGTCGTGGTGGCCGAGCCGGCGGTGAAAGTCGGCGCGGGCCGCGGCGAGGTAGGGGTACTGGGCCAGCTGGGGTGCGGCGGCCAGCGCATCAAGTGCGGCGAGGCCGGCTGCGGGCCCGTGGGCGAAGCCGATGGCGACGGCACGGTTGAGGGCGATGACCGGGGAGGGCCACCGCACGGTGATGAGGTCGTACAGGGCGACGATCTCCATCCAGTCGGTATCGGCGAAGCTGGGGCTTTCCGCGTGAACGGCGGCGATCGCGGCCTGCAGTGCGTATCTGCCCGGTGGGCGCGTGCGCAGCGCCTCCCGGACGAGGGCGGCGCCTTCGGTGATGGCGGCGCGGTCCCACCGGCTGCGGTCCTGGTCGGCGAGCAGCTGAAGCTGGCCATGCCGATCGGTGCGCGTGGTGCTGCGGGCATCAGACAGCAGGATCAGTGCGAGCAGCCCGGCGACGTTGGTGTCGCCGGGGAGCAGCAGCCGCAGCATCCGGGCCAGGTCCAGTGCGCGTTCAGTGAGGTCGGGCCGGGTCAGGTCCGTCCCGATAGCGGCGGTGTGGCCGGCGGTGTAGAGCAGGTACACGACGTGGCACACCGCGTCGACCCGCTGGGGAAGGTCGGCCCGGCAGGGGATGCGGTACGGGATGCCGGCCGCGGTGATCTTCTTCTTGGCGCGGGTGATCCGCGCCGCCATGGTCGCTTCGCTGACCAGCAGCCCGCGTGCTACCTCAGCGGTCGTCAGCCCGCACAGGAGACGCAGCGTCAGCGCGACCTGTGCCTCCACGCCGAGTGCCGGGTGGCAGCAGGTGAACACCAGCCGCAGCCGGTCATCAGGCCAGGCGCCGACATCGGCGTTTGGCTCATCCCTGGCGTCCGGGCCGGTGAGCAGCGGCAGCTTGCGCTTGAGGGTCGCTGACCGGCGCAGCTGATCGAGTGCGAGCCGCCGCGCGGTCGTGGTGAGCCAGGCGGCCGGATTGGCCGGTATCCCGTCCGCGGCCCACACGGTCAGTGCCTTGCCGTAGGCGTCCTGGACGCACTCCTCGGCCAAGTCAAGATCGCCGGTCAGCCGGGCGACCGTGGCCAGCACCAGCGCCCACTCCCGGCGGTGGGCGCCGGCGACCGCGGCGTGCACCGCGGCCGCGGGCGCTACCGGGTGCGGCACGTCAGGCGGGGTTCATGACCGGGCGGACCTCGACCCCGCCGAACGGTGCCGGCACCTCTTTTGCGATCGCCAGCGCGGCGTCCAGATCGGCGGCTTCGATCAGGTAGTAGCCCCCGAGCACCTCCTTGGTCTCGACGAACGGGCCGTCGCTGACCACGCCGTCGCGGATGGACGTGGCGGTGCTCGTCGGCTGCAGCGCCTGCCCGCCCTGCAACGCCTCCCGGTACTTCTCGCCGAACGCCTGATGCGCGGCATGCCCGGCCTCTGCCGCTGGCCCGCCGGCCTGCCAGCCGGCTTCGTCCTCATAGATCAGCACCAGATACTGGCCCATGACCTGCTCCTCTCACCGCGGCCCGCCTGCCGGGCCGGTACCAACACGACGGGCGGCCCCCGAGCAAATCGACAGACCCGGAAAAATTCTCAACCCGCGTCGCGGCGTTGTCGATCCAACGGCTGCGCAAGCTGATCTGAGCTCGCAGCGCCCCGGCGGGAGCGCCGCCACCACAGCACCGGCGCGCCGGTCAGGCACAGCAGCCCCGCTACCATCGCGGCCCCGAAAGCGGCCAGCGTGGCCCGGGAGTGGTGCACCGCCTCGATGGCCGGCAGGGGCGGACCGGACCGGAAAGTGGCCGTGGCCGCCTGACCGGTGACGACCCGGGCCGGGGCGGGCCGGGACAGCCTGGCCGCCTCCCGGAGCGCGCCGTCCGGGTCGACAAAGCCGAAGCCCAGCGTGGTGTTGTAGCCGCCGGCCGGGCGGTAGCGGGCTGACCGGGCCATGGCCTGGCCGACCAGGGCAGGTGACAGGTGCGGGAACGCCGACTTGACGAGCGCGGCGACCCCGGCGACCACAGCCGCGGCGGACTCCGGGCCGTCGACAGATTGCATCTGGCCGTGGGCCACGGGCTCGTCGATCTCATTACTTGGTCCAGCGACCAGGACGGACTCATTCTGAGAGGACTGGAGGTGGTCGTACGGTGGGTAATCGCCGGCGACCTGGACCGCACCGACCCCGATCACGCCGGGTACGGACTCCGGATAGTTGTAGTCCCGCGTCGGGGTGGCGAAGGCCGCATCCAGGGAAACGATC
>DASWVA010000139.1:0-5193 GCA_036401415.1 Streptosporangiaceae bacterium | reverse complement strand
CTTCTACGGCGCCGGCTGGCAGCTGCACGCTGAAGACCTGGCCGCCTACCTGGCCGGTCGCGAGCCCAGCGGCGACGTCGGGGCCCGGTTCGGCGAACTCGTCCCCGCCTACCAGAAGCAGGCCGCCAAGCTGGCCTGATCACCGCCGGGCCGGCTGGGAAACGGTCAGACCGGGAAACGGTCAGACCTGGAAGCGGTAGCCCATGCCCGGCTCGGTCAGCAGGTACCGGGGCTGGGACGGCTCCGGCTCCAGCTTGCGGCGCAGCTGGGCCAGGTACACCCGCAGGTAGTTGCTCTCGGTCTCATACGCCGGGCCCCACACCTCCTGGAGCAGCTGGCGCTGGGTGACCAGGCGCCCCCGGTTGCGGACCAGGATCTCCAGCAGCTGCCACTCGGTCGGGGTGAGCCGGACGTCGCCGTGGTCCGGGCGGGTGACCCGCTTGGCGGCCAGGTCCACGGTGAAATGGCCCGTGGTCACCACCGGCTCGTCGGGGGCGGGCGCGGACCGGCGGACGGCGGCGCGCAACCGGGCCAGCAGCTCGTCCATGCCGAACGGCTTGGTGACGTAGTCGTCCGCCCCGGCGTCCAGCGCGGCGACCTTCATGCTCTCCTGGCCCCAGACCGACAGCACGATGATGGGAATCGACGTCCAGCCGCGGACGCCGCTGATCACCTCGGTACCGTCCATGTCCGGCAGGCCCAGGTCCAGGATCAGCACGTCCGGCCGGTCCCGGGCCACTGCGGCCAGCCCCGATGTGCCGTCGGCGGCCGTGCTGACCTCGTACTGCCGGGCGCTGAGGTTGATCCGCAGCGCCCGCAGGATGGACGGCTCGTCGTCGATGACCAGGACCCGGGTCACGGGCCGGCCCCGAGCACGGAGCGGTCCCCGCTCGGCGCCACCGGCAGCGCCACCCTGATCGTCAGGCCCCCGCCGGGGGTGTCGACGGCGACGATGCTGCCGCCCATCGCCTCGGCGAACCCCTTGGCCACGGCCAGGCCCAGGCCCACCCCGGAGTTGCGGTCGTCGAACCGCTGGAACGGTTCGAAGATGCGCTGCTTGAGTTCGTCGTCGGGCACCCCCGGGCCGTGGTCGACCACCTCGAGCAGCACGGTCTCACCGTCCGGGCGGGCCCGCAGCACCGGCGGCTGCGCCGGCGGGGAGTGCCGCAGCGCGTTGGAGAAGATGTTGGCCAGGACGCGCTCCAGCAGGCCCGGGTCGGCCCGGACCAGGGGGACCCCCTCCGGCACCACGATCTCCAGGTTGCGGGGCGAATCCAGGCCCCGCAGGGCGACCGGGGCCACCTCCTCGATCGCGGTCGGGCGCAGGAACGGGTCGAGCGATCCGGTGTGCAGCCGGCTGAGGTCGAGCAGGTTCCCGATCAGCGCGTCCAGCCGGTCGGCGTTCTGCTCGATGGTGGCCAGCAGGTCGGCCTCATCGGCCGGGCTCCACTGCACGTCGGTCTGGCGCAGACTGCTGACGCTGGCCTTGATCGAGGCCAGCGGCGTGCGCAGATCGTGGCTGACCGCGGCGAGCAGGGCGGTGCGGATCCGGTTTCCCTCGGCCAGCGCCTCGGCCTGGGACGCCTGCACGCGCAGCCGCTCCCGGTCCAGGGCCGCGGCCGCCTGCGCGCCGAACCCGGCCAGCTGCGCGGTGGTGGCCGCGCTGGTCTGGCCCCTGGTCAGCAGGGCCAGGCCGGTCCGGGGATGGATCCGGGCCCCCTCGGCGCCCGCGACGGTGCCGGTCTCGGCCCGGCCGCTGACCGCGACGCGGACCCACCGGCCCGCCGTGAATTCCTGCAGCTCGGCCCGGCCGCCCAGGGTGCCGGTCAGGTGGTCGAGCACCGCGGTCGGGGTGTCCGCGCCGCCGAGCACGGTGCGCGCCAGCACGAGCAGGGACGCGGTCTCCTCCCGGCTCACCGCGGCCTGCACGGCCAGCCGGGCGGCCAGATGGACCACGCTGCTGACCGCCACGGCCACGGTCACGAACAGCAGCAGGGCCAGCAGGTTGCGCGGCTCGCCGATGGTGAACGTGTGCAGCGGGGGCGTCAGGTACCAGTTGAGCAGCAGGCAGGCCGTCACCGCCGCCAGCACCGCGGGCCAGAAGCCGCCGATCACCGTGACCGTGACCACGGCCAGCAGGAAGAGCAGCAGGTCGTCGGCGAAGTTCAGGTGATCCTGGGCCGCGACCAGCGCCGCGGTCAGCAGCGGCAGGCCGATCAGCGCCAGGGCCACCCCGGACAGCCGCCGCCTCGTGTTGATCGCGCCGGTCCAGGCCCCGCGCCGTCGCCACCGGCCCCCCGCGTCCTCCGCCCGCCCATCCACGTCTACCAGTGTGAACCGCCGGGCCAGCGCGCGGAACACCACGCCCGCCAGAGCACACCCGGCCATCGTCGCCGCGAGCGTGATCGCGGCGTCCCTGGCCAGCGAGCCGGTCGGCCGCAGGTCCGCGTACGGCGGCCGGGAGAAGCCGATCACGGTCAGCCAGCCGATGACCCCGAGGGGGAGAGCGGCCAGCGGTTCGGCCAGCAGCGCGGTCACGCCGGTCACGACCGCCGCCGCGGCCAGCACGCCGAGACCTGGTAGCCGGCCGTCCAGGGCCGCGGTCAGGGTGCCGAGCAGGAACAGCGCACCGAAGGCGGCCGGCAGGGCAAACGGTGCCGGGATCCCGCTGCGTCCCTCATGTCGAATCATGGTGACCTCATTCGACCCCCGCCGGCCGCCAAAATAAATGATCTTGATGAGGCCTTAACGCCTGAGGGCCAGGTCTTGACGCCGCGCCAGCGGATATCGCCGCAGCCAGCACCTAGCGTTTGAACTGCGAAGATGCCGTGAGCACGGGAGGCGGGATTACGTGGCGGTCCGCAAGACGGCTGAAGTGCCCAGCCGGGGCGACGACCTTCCGGAGACGTTCTCGTACTCCCTGAAGCGGCGGTTCCTCGGGCCGCCGCTGGTGAACGACCAGCTCGGCGAGGAGCGGCTGTCCAAGCCGCTGGCCCTGGGCGTCCTGTGCCCCGACGGCATCTCGTCCTCGGCGTACGGCTCTGAGGAAATCCTCATCGAGCTGCTCCACCGCGGTCTGGGGCTGGCCGCCTTCACGGTGCTGCTGCCGATCACCGGCGTGGTCCTGGTCGTCCTCGTCCTGGTCGTGCTGTCCTACCGCGAAGTAGTCATGGTCTACACCAGGACCGGCGGCTCGTACGTGGTGGCGCGGGACAACTTCGGGCCCCGGGTGGCGCAGATCGCCGCGGTGGCCCTGCTGATCGACTACACGGTCACGGTGGCGGTCCAGACCGCGGCCGGGGCCGCGGCCATCGTGTCCGCGTTCCCGGCGCTGGGCAGGCTGTCGTTCATCAGCACCCCGGAGATGCTGACCCTCATCTCGGTGATCGCCATCCTGATCATGTGCTACGGCAACCTGCGCGGCATCCGGGAGGCCGGCCGGGCCTTCGCCCTGCCCACCTACCTGTTCTCCGGCGCGGTGATCGCCATGATCGTCATCGGGCTGGCCCGGGAGCTGGTCGGCCACCTCCCGGTCATCAACCCGGCGGCGCTGCACGGGTCGTGGTACCACAGCAGTCACAGCGGATCACTGCTCATCTCGTTCGCGCTCGTCCTCACCCTGCTGCGCGCGTTCGCGAACGGCGGATCTTCGCTGACCGGCATCGAGGCGGTCTCCAACGCGGTCAGCGCGATGCGGCCGCCGGAAGGGCGGAACGCCCGGCAGGTGCTGGTCATCCAGGGCTTCACGCTGGCCTTCCTGATCGGCGGGATCTCCTGGCTGGCGCACGTCACCCACGCCACGCCCTACACCAGCGGGGCGCCGACGGTCCTCTCCCAGGAGGCGACCATGGTGTTCGGCGGCGGCCCGGGCCGGATCATGTTCTACTTCGTCCAGTTCGCGACCGCGCTGATCCTGTTCACCGGGGGCAACACCAGCTTCAACGGGTTCCCGTTCCTGGCCAGCTTCGTGGCCCAGGATGCGTTCCTGCCGCGCTGGCTGACCAAGCGCGGTCACCGGCTGGTGTTCTCCAACGGCATCATCGTGCTGACCGTGGTGTCGCTGGCCCTCATCCTCGCGGTCGGCGCCAGCGTCAACGGCCTGGTGCCGTTCTACGCCATCGGCGTGTTCACCGGGTTCGCGATGGCCGGGTTCGGGATGTCCAGGTACCACCTGCGCCGGCGCGAACGCGGCTGGCGCCGCAAACTGGTGATCAACTTTTCGGCCGGGGTCCTCACCTCGATCGTGGTGCTGATCTTCGCGGTGGTGAAGTTTACCGAGGGCGCCTGGCTGGTGGTCGTCGTCGGGCCGATCATGGTGTTCGTGCTGATCCGGCTGAACCGGGAGTACCGGGCCGAGGACCAGGTGCTGGAGGACATCGGGGACCGGCGCGCGGCCGGCCTCGCCCCGCGCCCGCAGAACTACACCCGGCGGGTGGTGCTGGTCCTGGTGGACAACATCGACCTGGCCACACTGGCCGCGTTGCGGTACGCGCGCAGCCTGCGGCCGAGCTCGCTGCGGACGGTGCACTTCGTCATCGACACGGCCAAGGCCAACGGGCTGCGGGACCGATGGGTCCGGTTCGGCCAGGATGTGCCGTTCGAAATGATCGACACCCCGGACCGGCGCCTGGAGCACGCCGCCCAGGAACTGGTCCGGCGCGAGACCGAGCAGCCCGGCACCCAGGTCACGGTGGTGCTGCCCCGGCGCGGGTTCGCCCCGCTGATCGGCCGGATGCTGCACGACCGCACCGCGGACAAGATCGCCGCGGCGGTGAGCCGGATCCCGAACGCGGCCGCCACGATCGTCCCGTTCGACGTGGAGAGCCGCGTCCGTGAGCTGGAAGCGCACCGGGCCGACGGGGCCGTGCGGGCCGGCCGGCCCGACGATGCCGCGCGGGCCAATGGCAGCACCCCGGCGCCCCCGGCCGCGGTGGGTCGTTCCGGCCACGGCCAGCTCACCGCGGAGCGGCCGGAAGCCGCGCCGGAAGCGGTCCGGACCGATCGCACCGCGGTGCAGCCGATCGGGTCGCGGACCAGCCCGGGCAAGGCCGCGGTCGAGGGCCGGGTCATCTCGCTGGCCATCCGCCCGGTCGAGCAGAACTCCGTGCTCGCGGTGGACGTCTCCGACGGGACCGGCACGCTGACCGCGCTGTTCTACGGGCGCAGGCAGATTCCCGGGGTCATCTGCGGCAG
>DASWVA010000138.1:0-4263 GCA_036401415.1 Streptosporangiaceae bacterium | reverse complement strand
GGCCTCGGCCGCGGTCATGGTGGCGGTGGCGGTGGCCGGTCCCAGCCTGTCCGTGGTGGCCATGCCCAGGCCCGCGATCGGCCCGCCCTGGTGGATCTGGCTCCATCCATCGCCCGCCGTAGTGACGTTCGCGCTGTGGGGGGCGGTCCTGGCCGGGGGCGCCGGAGTCATCGCCGGACTGGTCGCGGTGGCCCGCGGTGCCCGGCCTCCGGTCCGCGCCCTGCTGATATTCGCGGTCCTCGTGGTCGGGATGCTCGCCCTGCTGCCGGCCGCGGGATCGACCGACATCCTGGACTACGCGGCCAACGGCCGCATGGCCGCGACCGGGCACAGCCCGTACGTGATGACGCCGCTGGAGCTCAAGCAGTCCGGCGACCCGGTCGGCCGGTGGATACCCCCGACGTGGGAAACGAACGTGTCGGTCTACGGCCCGGCGGCGGCGGCTGAAGAATGGGCCGCGGCCCGGCTCGGCGGCGCATCGATGGCGCGGATCACATTCTGGCTCAAGCTGTGGAATTCGCTCGCGTTCGGCGTGGTGGTGCTGCTGCTGGACCGAACGCTGCGATCAGAGCCGGGCCGGCGCCTGCGGGCGCACCTGCTGTGGACGGTCAACCCGCTGCTGCTGTGGGAGATCGTGGCTAGTGGTCACATTGACGGCCTGGCCGCCGCGTTCGGACTGCTCGGGCCGCTGGTCCTGCGGGAACCCGGACGTACCGGCGAAGCCGGTGACCCAGCGGCCCGGCGTGCGCTGGCTCCGGGGCGGACCGCGCTGGCTCGTTTTCTGGTGGCCGGCCTGTGTATCGGCGTCGCGGCGGCCATCAAGATCCCGTTCGCCGCGTTCGGGCTGGGCGTCCTATGGGCCGGGCGCCGGTCGGTCACCACCCTGGTCGCGGCGGCGGCCGGATTCGCGGTGGTCATGGTGCCGGTCTACGCGGCCGCGGGCCGGCCGGCGGTCTCGGTCCTGATCAGCCGGGGCCCGGCGACGACCTGGGACACGATGTACCAGGTTTTCTACCGCCCGTTCGGCTATACCGCTTTCGGGGCGTTCAACGTGCCGCCGCACCTGACGGCCATCGCCGCCGTGGCCTTCTTCGCCGTGGCGATCCTGGCGTTCCTGCGTTTTCCTGACGGCACCCCAGACCTGCCTGCCGTCAGTGCCGCCCTGGCCATCAGCCTGGCCTGGCTGCTGGTGTGGTCCTACCAGCGCCCCTGGTACGACGTGATGGCGATCTGCCTGCTGGCCCTGTATCCCGCTTCCCGGCTGGACTGGCTGGTGCTCGGCCGTCTCATGCTGACCGCCCTGGTCTACCTGCCTGGTGTCCCCGGCCCCACTCCCGCCTGGCTCACCAGCACCATCAACGCCGTTGGCGACTACGTGTCACCCGGTGCGCGGCTCCTGGCCGCGGTCTCCTTTGTTGCCCTCTGCCTTTCCGGCTTCTGGGGCTGGCGGCAACGGGGCCGAAGCTCAGCGGTCTGGCGGTCACTGGTCTGACGGCCTCTGGTCGTCAGGGTGTGTCTCCCACCGGCCCCGAAGTGTGTTTCCGCACCAGCCGGCCGCGAACCAAATGCCCCGCCGGGTCGCGAACCGGACGACTAAGGTATCCGTGCAATGAACAGATGACTGTTGCAGCATGCATTGCCCCCGCACCTGACCGGGAGCATTCCGACCCGATGGCTACCGACCGCCCCGGCCGGGCCGGCCCGGCGCCCGACTCCGCGCCTGCGCCACCCGGCAATCGACCCGATGACGGTCGCCCGAATGACGATCACCCAGATGACGGCCGCCCGGCAGACGGCCACCCGGACGACGGCCACCCGGACGACGAGCAGCGCAGCCGCGGTGAAGCGTACGCCGATCTGCGCCGGGCGGACCATGCCCCGGTCACCGCGGATGACCCGCATACGGCTGCCGACGGCGCCTGGTCGTGGAAGAGCCTCCGCCTCAGCCCGGCCGACAACCGCGTGGCGGACCAGCAACTGGCCGCCCGCCGCGACGCTGAAGGCCGCCGCCCCGACGGAAGCTACGACGACCGCGGTATCACCCCCGCGCTCCGCCGCGTCGAAGCCCAGCTCGAACACGGAACCCTCGTCCCGGACACGGAAAAATTCGCTTTAAAAGGTCCGGATCGCTTCAAAGAAAAACTCGCCAAGATAATGCGGACGGAACCCGACCGTTCCGCAACAGATCTGGCGGCTGAAATTCACGACGGCATTCGGTATACCTACATCCTCGGCTTCGACCACTACAGCTCCGAAGTTGACCAAGCACGCCGGCTGCTCGGCGAGGGAGGTTACGAGCAGATCGCCTTCAAACCGAGCTGGGCCAGAGATGAGTACAAGGGCATCAACACCCAGTGGCGAGACCCGGACAGTGGCCATATCTTCGAGGTCCAGTTTCACACCCAGGACAGCTGGGAGGCCAAGCAAAAAACTCATGCTGCTTACGAAAAGATTGAATCACCGCAGACTACGGCGGCCGACCGAGCCAAGCTTCGTGAATATCAGCGGGACGTCTCCACACAGGTACCGGTCCCGGCGGGCGCCCTTGATTTTGTTCCCTATAGACAGAGAGGGTCAATGAGTTGAGCGAGGAAATCATCTATTACGCAGTCGTCGGCACCGGCCGCACGGCGGCAGAGCCTTCCGGGCTGGCCCGCCGTCGCCACAGCCCTGACGGCCCAGTCGACGAATCCTTTACTCGGGAAGGTTCATGGCAATTCACGAACGCCATCTACCAGCACGAGCGGGGAGAGAATTTCGGGCCCGATCTGGTGGAGATCAGCGCCGAGGAGGCGGCTGGGTTGGTGGAACGATTCCGGCTGAGGTGGGCTGAGTAGGGATGTCCTCGGCCTGGCGGCGGCTGTGCGGGCTGGACGCATACTGGATCACGGAGATTCCGCGGCGCGACGAAGATGAGTCTGGGCGCGGCACCGGGAATGGGCGGGACCCGGGCCGGGCGCAGCGGGTGGCCGCACTGGTGGCGGCGTACCACGCGGGGGGAACGGTCGCGTTCGGGTGGCTGCGCGAGCGGGCGGGTGGCCCGGTACGGCTCCTGGCCGCAGGGCCGGCGCTGGCCGGGAGCGTGTCCGGGGCTGAGGTGGTGCTGGCGCTGCCGGGCGGGGCCCGGGGACGGGTCCTGGGTTACGGCGCGCTGGCCCGGGCCATGGCCGGGCTCTCCTGCTGGCGGCCGGTCGGCGGGATCAGCGACGGTCTGCTGGTGTCCGGCGACGACACGGCCGGGGACCGCGAGCGGGCCGTCCCCTCGCTGGAGGAGTGCCTGCTCCCGGCGTGGGGCGGGCCGTTCGGGTGGATGGTGCTGGCCGAGCCGGTAGGCCCCGCTGACCTGCGGGACCTGGCCGACGACGAGGCGCGGCGGGAGCGGCTGGCCACGGGAATGGCCGACCGGTTCCCGGAGCAGGAGGTGCGGGCCCGGCGGCACCGGTTCCGGCACACCGAGCTACGCCAGGGACTGTCGACCGGAATGTGGCGGGTCCACCTGCTGGCCGGGGGGACCGACCCGGCCGCGGCGGCCCGGATCGCCGGACTGGTCTGCGCTTCGGCGGACCTGCAGGGACTGCCGTACTCCCTGACACCGGCGGGGTTGGAAGTCGCCTCTGTGGTTCGCGTGGGCGGTGAGGTCACCGCAGCAGGGCGGCCGCACCCGGCGTCTGGGCTGCCCTCCGCCAGCGGACTGCGGACGCTGCTCGACGGGACACCCGCCGCTGATGAGCTGGAACCCCCGGATGACCTGTCCGACCTGGACGGGGAGGCCGGGCCGGAGACCCCGTTCCACGCCAGCACCACGCTGCTGGCCGCGCTGGCCCGGGCCCCGGAGCGGGAGATACCGGGGATACGGCTGACGTTGCGGCCGGATTTCGACGTTACCCAGGAAGGTGCGGCGGACGGGGCGGCGAGCATCACGCTGGGCCAGGTCCTGGACCGGCAGCGGATGCCGGCCGGACCCATCCGGGTACCGCTGAACTCGCTGAACCGCCACGTCTTCGTGTGCGGGGCGACCGGCGGCGGCAAATCACAGACCGTCCGGGGACTGCTGGAGGCGGCCAGCCGGGCCGGAGTGCCGTGGCTGGTGGTCGAGCCGGCCAAGGCCGAGTACCGGCT
This sequence comes from Streptosporangiaceae bacterium, assembly GCA_036401415.1. GTDB lineage: Bacteria > Actinomycetota > Actinomycetes > Streptosporangiales > Streptosporangiaceae > Bog-532. The sequence continues at coordinate 144 of DASWVA010000138.1, read as the reverse complement.
GATGGCCGCGCGCCTGGCCGGAGCGGGTCCCGAGCTGGCCGGATCCGGGGCAGAGGTCGTGCGGATCCGGCCGGGGGAAGCGGACGCGGTGGCGGCCGGGCTGAACCCGCTCGAGCCGGCCACGGACGGCCGCGGCCGGCGGTT
>DASWVA010000137.1:0-3354 GCA_036401415.1 Streptosporangiaceae bacterium | reverse complement strand
GGGCCTGCGGGCCGTCCGGGGCCAGGTAGGAGTTGACCGGCTGACCCTGCCGGAGCCGGAACCGGCCCGGCGGCATGCCCGGGTCGGCGATGATCCGCACCTCCACCGGCGCCCGCCGGGCCAGCCGGGCGTGATGGGCGGCCACCGTCTCCTGGTACACCTCGGCGGCCGACTCCATGACCAGGCTGGGCTCCATCCGCTCCCCCAGGGCCTGCAGGTCTTCGGGGTTCATCCGCAGGTCCACGACGTCCGGGGCCAGCAGCGTGCCGTTCGGCGTGACCACGAACACCTCGGGCAGGTGCTTCAGGGCCTGCCCGAGCACGTCCTGGCCGTCCCGCCACGGGCGGGAGGACACCCGCTGGACCCAGGGGTGGTCACGGTTGACCCCCAGCGCGCGCAGCCCGAAGAAGGCAGCGGCGGCGAGCGCGGCCAGCACGATCAGGAAGATGAAGGCCCCGCCGATCGAGCCGGTGACGAACCACAAGATGATCCAGGCCACCGCGACCCCGGCCACGATCAGCCACCGCCGGTTCTGCCGCGATTGCAGACCTGTCCGGGCCGGGCGGCGGGTTCCCCCCTGCTCGCTCATCATCCACCGTCCTCGTTATCGGTTCGCTATCTCCACCGTGCCCGGAAACAGGCCGTCCCGTCCGCCGATTGCCGCATCCAGATGTCGAGGATGCCCACTGCCCGCGCGCGCGTCAACGGATTCAGGTCACCTTCCAGACATCTGGAATCTGGGACCGGGTCAGGTCAGGCCGCGTTCAGGCGGACGGCGGGTCAGATCGGGTAGTGGCCGGCGCCGTCCCGGGTGGTGATCCACTGCACTTCGGTGAAGTCGCTCATCGAGCCGGGTCCGGACCGGCCCCAGCCGCTGTCCTTGACGCCCCCCAGCGGCAGCTGGGGCTCGTCGGCCACGGTCTGGTCGTTGACGTGCACCACGCCGGAGTCGATCCGCCGGGCCAGCGCGAATCCGCGCTGGTTGTCGCCGGTGATCAGCCCGGCGCTGAGCCCGTAGCGCGTGGAGTTGGCCACCGCCACCGCCTCCTCGGCGCTGTCCACCGGCTGGGCGACCAGCACAGGCCCGAACGTCTCCTCCTCGTGGATCCGGGCCCCGGCGGGCACGTCGACGAGCACAGTGGGCTGGTAGCAGGGGCCGTCGGCCTGGCCGCCGGTCAGCACGGTGGCGCCCGCGGCAACCGCCTCCGAGACCTCCCGGGCCACCCGGTCGACCGCGGACGCGTTGATCAGCGGGCCGATGATGGTGCCGGGCGTGGCCGGATCGCCGATGGGCAGCGACCTGGCCCGGGCCACCAGCCGGTCCACGAAGGTGTCGTAGACCGGCCGCTCGACCAGCACCTTGCGGGCGTTCATGCAGATCTGGCCCTGATGGAAGAACGCGGCGAACGCGGTCGCCTCGACCGCGTAGTCCAGGTCGGCGTCAGCCAGCACGATCAGCGGGTTGTAACCGCCGAGTTCGAGCACGCACCGCTTGAGGTGCCGCCCGGCCCGCTCGGCCAGGATCCGGCCGGTGGCCGAGGAGCCGGTGAAGTTGATGCAGCGCACCTCGGGACGTTCGAAGAACTCATCGGCGATCGGCACCGCGTCGCCCGGGGCGTGGGTGACCACGTTGATCACGCCGTCCGGGAAGCCGGCCTCGGCCATGATCTCCGGGATCAGCAGCCCGGCCGACACCGGCGCCTCCTCGGACGGCTTGAGCACCACGGTGTTGCCGAAGGCCACCGGGTTGACCACCGTGCGCCAGGCCAGCACGTGCGCCCCGTTCCAGGGCGAGATGCCCGCGACCACCCCGAGCGGGCGCCGCAGCGCGAGCGCGAACGTGCCCGGCGTGTCGGACCGGATGACCTCTCCGACCGGCAGGTAGCCCCAGTTGGAGGCCTGGCGCAGCAGCCGGGTGGCGGTCAGCACCTGGAACCCGGCGAACCCGCCCGCACAGCCGGTCTCGGCCGCCAGCAACTGCTTGATCTCATCGGCCCGCCGCTCGACGATGTCGGCGGCCCGCAGGAACATGGCCTGTTTCGCGGCCGGCGGCAGGTCGGCCCAGGCCGGGAAGGCGGCCGCGGCCGCGTCCACGGCGCGGGCCGCGTCGGCCCGGGTCCCGGCGGGAACGCGGGCCATCACCGTGCCGCGGTAGGGGTCGAAATCGTCGAACAGCTTCCCGCCCGGAACCCACTCGCCTCCGAAGTACTGCCGGTATTCCTGCACTGCGCGCCTCCGGGCAAGTCGGGCCTGACCACTGCGGCCGAGCCTATCGGGGCGATTCCGGCCTCGGCAGCACACGCCGGGACAGATGCCCCGCGGGCCGTGAACGCGGGCCGGGCCAGCCGCCGGGGATGCGACCTTCGGGGAAAGGGTTGTTTATAAAACGCTAATCGGGAGCGCTCAGTTTCCTCTGTCTGCGTGCGGCGGCCGACCATTCAGCCCTCGTATGAGTCACAGAAAAAACGTTCAGGGTCGCCGGAAAATAGCACTGCAAGGTTAATGACATGAAGCCACTCGAGATCGTCGCAGAAACAGGCCGCGGCGTGGCTGACCGGGCACTATGGCCACCGCAAGTGGACATTGTGGTCCCGGTCAGGGACGAAGAACGCGATCTGGCCCCGAGCGTCCGGCGGCTCTGCGCATTCCTGCGGGACGAATTTCCCTTTTCCGCCCGCATCATAATCGCCGACAACGGCAGCACCGATCACACCTGGGCCGTGGCCGCCGCGCTGAGCCAGGAATTTTCCGCCGTCACCGCGGTGCACATGGAACAGCCCGGGCGGGGCCGGGCGCTGCGGGCCATCTGGTCCGGCAGCGACGCCGACGTGCTGGCCTACATGGACGTCGACCTGTCCACCGACCTGAACGCGCTGCTGCCGCTGGTCGCCCCGCTGCTGTCCGGGCACAGCGACGTGGCCATCGGGACCCGGCTCGCCCGCGGCTCCCGGGTCATCCGCGGGCCCCGCCGGGAGGTCATCTCGCGCACCTACAACCTGCTGCTGCGGGCCTGGCTGGGCGCGGAGTTCAGCGACGCCCAGTGCGGGTTCAAGGCCATCCGGCGTGACCGGGCCCGAGCCCTGCTGCCGCTGACCGAGGACACCGGGTGGTTCTTCGACACCGAACTGCTGGTGCTGGCCGAGCGGGCGGGCCTGCGTATCCACGAGGTGCCGGTGGACTGGATCGACGACACCGACTCGCGGGTCGACATCGTGGCCACCGCGCTGGCCGACCTGCGCGGCATCGCCCGCCTGAGCGCCGGCCTGCTCCGCGGCACGATCAAGGTGCCCGCGTTGCGGGACTCGGCGGCAGGAGCCTTCGGCACGGCCGGGTACCCGCGCGGGCGGTCGGGCC
>DASWVA010000136.1:0-2492 GCA_036401415.1 Streptosporangiaceae bacterium | reverse complement strand
CGCCAGCACGTCCGGCACCACGTGCAACCTCGCGAGCGTGCCCACCACCCAGCCGTCGCAGCCTCAGGTCGAGATGCAGGTCAAGGTCCCGGCGAATGCTCCGGCGGGCGAGACCATCACCTACCACGCCGTTCTCACCGTGAAAAACGGCAGCAGCTCGCCCGTGACCAGGACGGCCAACGCGCCGACGGTCACCGTGGCCAAGGCAGCCACCGCGTCGCCAACCCCGGCGCCCAGCAAGTCCAAGTCGCCAGCCGCGGGCGCCGGCGCGCCCAGCTCGGCGGGCACCACCCCGGACGGGTCAACGGCCACGATCCCGGACCTGTCCGGCACCACGGCGGGTGTAGGAACGAGTATCCCGATCGGGCCGCTTCCCGCGGTGGCCGGCATCTCGACCACGATCCCGGGCGGCAATGCGTCCAACCTGTTCCCGCAGATCAGCCCGTCAGCCACGCCGTCGCCGACGGCCGGGCCCCCCGCGGCCGCTCAGCGCTCGCAGCCGGTCGCGGACTCGTCCCGGATCCCGCTCGCGCTGGGCAGCTCGGAGTTCGGCGCGCAGATCGTGGGCCTGATCGTGCTGCTGCTGGGCGTGGCGATCGCCGTCACCCGGCTCTCGCTCCGCAAAACCCGCACCACCGGCAAGTAAGCGCTCAGGACTTCTTCGGGGCGACCACTTCGACCTTGGGGCGGATCTGCCGCAGCGTGCCGGCCAGGTCGCTGACCTTTATGGTCGGCGCCACGACCTCGCCGAAGGTGTCGTTGTCGAACCACGCGCACATGGCCACGCTGCCCGGCTCCGAGGCGGTGGCGTTGACACAGACCGCCTTACCGCCGAGTGAGCCGGCGCTGGTCACGGTGGCGCCCTTGAAGCGTTTGGTGAAGCTGGCCACCGAGTCGACCGGTGAGGAGTTGGCCAGGTTACCGCCAATGAACAAGATGACCTGCGGCGTGTTGCCCGGGCTCGAGTTGCCCGCCTCGTAGACGCCTTCGACCACGTGACTGGCCTGGCCGGAGCTCATGTTCACGACGTCCTGGCGCAGCTGGCTGACGTTCATCTGCTGCTCCAGCGCGGGGCGGCGGGCGAACGCGCCCAACCGGCTCGGGGTGATCACCTCGTGGGCCGGCCCGCCGGGGCCGGACGGGAAGGCCACCATGACGATGGCGGTGATCGCGGCCGCGGCCACCACCAGCACGCCGGCCAGCGCGAACCAGAGCCGGCGGTCGCCGCTGGAGCCGCGGCGCTTGCCCGCGGGGCGGGTGGACCGGGGACGGAGCAGCGCACCGGTGCCGCCGGTCCGGCCGGCCCCGTCGGCCGGCCCCAGGTTGAACGAGTCTGCGGGCGGCAGGTCGAGCGAGGTGATCTCGGCCCGGTCCAGGTCGGCGAAGGCCGGGGCTCCGGCGGGGCCCGCGGCACCTCTGGCTGCGGGCGAGCCCGGTCCGGCCCCGCCGGCGAAGTAGGTCGACGCGGTGCCACCGTCCAGCACGCCGGTGCGGTCGGCGGCCTGGGCTGCGTCCAGGATCGGGGCGTGGCCGTCGATCATGGTGTCGTCGGTCATCGGGCGCAGGCCGCTGGCGTCCAGCGTGCCGATCGGGGCCGGGGCGTCGGCGAACGCCTGGCCGGCTTCGGCGCCAGCGCCCGGATGGTAGTTGTACACCTCGACGCGGTCCGCTATGCCGGTCGCGTCGAGCATGCCGGACACGTCGAGCATGCCGGTGGCAACCGGGTCCGGCATCCCGGCGGACAGGTCGCCGAGCGTGCCTGCACCCGCCGGGAACTGACCGGACGCGTACTCGGCGGCCACGTAACCGGCCGGGCCGGCCACGGGATAACCGTTCCCCGGGGACGCCTCGTACCCGGGAGCCGCGTGGTGCACCGGGCCGGTGCCCGGGCCGTAGCCGGAGCCGTCGGGGTGAGCAGGATAGCCGGGCTGACCGGTGTAGCCCGCGTCGGGATAGGCTGCCGCTGGCGCGCCGTAGCCCGCCGCGTACGGGGCATCCTCAAAGGCCGGGTCGCCGAAGCCCGGGTCGTTGTACCGGGGGTCGCCGTAGTCCTGATAGCCGTAGTCCGGCTGGCCGCCTCCGGACGGCGCCTGGTGGTCCTGGGCCTGGTGGTACTCCGCCTCGCCGTACTGCGGGTCGCCGTACTGCGGGTCGGCGCCGTACTGCGGGTCGGCGTACTGCGGCTCGTCGTACCCGGGCTGGTAGCCGCCCGGCTCCTGGCCACCCTGGTACCCGGCCTGCCCGTATCCGGCCTGCGTGTAACCGCGCTGCTGAGTACCGGCCTGCTCGTACCCGGCGGCCTGCTCATAACCGGCGGCCTGCTCGTAGTCGGCCGCGACCGGGGCACTGTTGTAGGCCTGCTGAGCGGGCAGATTCGGGAAGCTGGGATGCTCGACGTAACCCTGGCCCGGGTAGCCGGCCTGGGACGGGAAACCGCCCGGCCCGGCCGCGCCCAGGTCGTAGACCTCCGGGTAGCTGACCTGGCCGTACCC
>DASWVA010000135.1:0-16331 GCA_036401415.1 Streptosporangiaceae bacterium | reverse complement strand
CCCCATCTACCAGAGCACGGTGTACGAGGTCGAGCCCGGCACCGGCTACCACGACCTGAAGTACATCCGGCTCAACTCGACCCCGTCGCAGCAGTATCTCCACGACAAGCTGGCGGCGCTCGAGGGGGCCGAGGCCGCGGTAGCCACCTCATCGGGTATGGCGGCGGTGACCACGATCCTGCTCAGCTTCATGCGGGCCGGGGATCATCTGCTGGCCAGCGACTGTCTCTACGGCGGGACCCATGACTTCCTGACCGGGCACGCGGCCGATCTGGGCTGGTCGGTCACGTTCGTGGACGCCGGGCAGCCGCAGACCTGGGACGCCGCCCGCACCGAGCGCACCAAGGTATTCCTGGTCGAGACGATCACCAACCCGCTGATGCGGGTGGGAATGCTGGATCAGGTGGCGGACTTCGGGCGGCGCCAGGGAATCGTCACGATCATCGACAACACGTTCGCGTCCCCGGTGAACTTCCGGCCCCTGCTGGCCGGTTTCGACGTGGTCTTCCACAGCGCGACCAAATACCTGGGCGGCCACTCCGACCTGGTCGCCGGGGCGGTGATGGGCAGCGCGGACCGGATTGAGCAGGTGCGCCGGACCCTCAACCTCTTCGGCGGCTCGCTCGATCCGCACGCGGGTTTCCTGCTGGCCCGGGGCATCAAGACCCTGGCGCTGCGGGTGCAGGCGCAGAACGCCAACGCGCTGGCCCTGGCCCAGTTCCTGGCCGGCCACCCCGCGGTGACCGCGGTCAACTACCCGGGGCTGGCCTCCCATCCCGATCACGGGCACGCCGCCCAGCTGCTGTCCGGCTTCGGCGGCATGCTGAGCCTGCGCCTGCACGGCGGCGAGCCGGCCGCCCAGGCCCTGCTGGAGGCGGTGACCCTGGCTTACTCGGCGCCGAGCCTGGGCGGGGTGGAATCGCTCATCACCCGGCCCGCCGTCACCTCACACGCGGGCATGAGCCCCGCGGACCGGGACCGGCTCGGCATCACGGCCGACCTGGTGCGGGTCAGCTCCGGCATCGAGGGCACGCAGGACCTGATCGACGACTTCACCCAGGCCCTGGACAAGGCGGGCGCATGACCATCGCGCCGGTAGCCGCTCCGGTCACCGGCCCCGCAGGGTGGCCAGTGCATCGTTGAAGGTCTTCGAGGGACGCATGATGGCCGTGGCCTTCTCGGCGTCGGGCAGGTAGTAGCCACCGACGTCGGCTGGCTGGCCCTGGGCGGCCAGCAGTTCGGCGACGATGCCGGACTCCTGCTCGGCCAGCTGCCCGGCCAGCTCCTTGAACTTCGCCGCGAGGTCGGCGTGATCGGTCTGGCTGGCCAGTTCCTGAGCCCAGTACAGGGCCAGGTAGAAGTGCGAGCCGCGGTTGTCGATCGTGCCCAGCTTGCGGCCGGGGCTGCGGTCCTGCTCGAGAAACGTGGCGGTGGCCCGGTCGAGGGTGTCCGCCAGCACCTTCGCGGCCGGAACGCCGGCGAAGCTGGCGTACTGCTCGAAGCAGGGCACCAGGGCGAAGAACTCGCCGAGGGAGTCCCAGCGCAGGTAGTTCTCGGCCAGGAGCTGCTGCACGTGCTTGGGGGCCGAGCCTCCGGCGCCGGTCTCGAACAGGCCGCCGCCCGCGATCAGCGGCACGATCGAAAGCATCTTGGCCGACGTGCCGACCTCGAGGATCGGGAACAGGTCGGTGTTGTAATCGCGAAGCACGTTGCCGGTCACGGAGATCGTGTCCAGGCCCTGGCGCATGCGGGCCAGAGAGAACCCGGTAGCCAGCTGAGGCGAGAGGATCTGGATTTCCAGCCCGCTCGTGTCGTGCCCGGGCAGGTAGGCACGGACCTTCCTGATCAGCTCGGCGTCGTGGGCGCGAGACTCATCGAGCCAGAACACGGCGGGGGTCCCGGAGGCGCGAGCCCGGGTGACGGCGAGCTTCACCCAGTCGCGGACCGGGATGTCCTTGGTCTGGCAGGCCCGCCAGAGGTCGCCGGCTTCGACGTCGTGAGCGAGCAGCACCTGGCCGGCCGAGTTGACCACGCTGACCGTGCCGCCGGCGGGCATCTCGAACGTCTTGTTGTGCGAGCCGTACTCCTCCGCCGCCTGGGCCATGAGACCGACGTTGGCCACGGTGCCGATCGTGGCCGGGTCGAGCGGGCCGTTCTTCTTCACGTCGTCGACGACGGTCGCGTAGACCCCGGAATAGGAGGAGTCGGGGATCACCGCCAGGGTGTCGTCCTCGCCGCCGTCGGCCCCCCACAGCTTGCCGCCGTTGCGGATCATGGCCGGCATCGAGGCATCCACGATGACGTCACTCGGCACGTGCAGGTTGGTGATGCCCTTGTCCGAGTTGACGTAGGACAGCCGCGGGCCCGACGCCAGGCCGCCCTCGAACGCCGCCTTGATCTCCGCGCCGTTCGGCAGCGAGTCCAGCCCGGCCAGGATCGAACCGAGGCCATCGTTGGCCGACAGGCCGGCCGCCGCGAGGTCGTCGCCGTACCTGTCAAAGACGTCGGCGAAGTAGGCCTGGACCACGTGGCCGAAGATGATCGGGTCAGATACCCGCATCATGGTCGCCTTGAGGTGCACCGAGAACAGCACGTCCTCGGCTTTGGCCTGGGCCAGCGCGTTCCGCAGGAAGGCCCGCAGGTAGGCGGCCTCCATGACGGCGGCGTCGACGATCTCGCCCGCCAGCACCGGAAGCGAATCCAGCAGGACCTTCCGCTCACCCGCGGTGGTCTCGAGGACGACGGTGAGGGTGTCGTCGGCGGGCACCGTGACCGACTTCTCAGTACTGCGGAAATCGTGGGAGCCCATGGTGGCCACGGAGGTCTTCGAGTCCGGGCCGAACGGCTTGTTCACGCTGGGGTGCTTTCGGGCGTAGGCCTTGACCGAGAGCGGGGCGCGCCGGTCGGAGTTGCCCTGGCGCAGCACCGGGTTGACCACCGAGCCTACGGCCTTGGCGTAGCTGGCCCGGACCCTGGTCTCCTCCGCCGTCTTCGGCGACTCCGGGTAATCCGGCAGTTCGTACCCCTTGGCCTGCAGTTCCCTGACCGCCGCCTTGAGCTGCGGCACCGACGCCGAAATGTTGGGCAGCTTGACGATGTTGGCCTCGGGCCGCTCGGCCAGCTCCCCCAGCTCGGCCAGCGCGTCGTCGGCCAGGCCGAACTGAGCCAGAATCCGTCCCGCCAGTGATATGTCACGGGTCTCGATCTCGACGCCGGCCTGGTGGGCGTAGGCGGAGACGATCGGGAGGAACGAGTACGTCGCCAGCAGCGGCGCCTCGTCGGTCATGGTGTAGATAATCGCGGCCATCGGGTTTGCCAGCTCCTGCTCTGGAGATTTCTTCTCGACATCAAGCTACTCACCGGCCGGGCGTGACACCAACCGGACCCGCCGCGCCGGGGCTGTCGTCGGTGACAGCACGAAGAGGGCATCGCTGAACGACCGCAGAACCGCCAGTTCTGTCACTACCGGACGGGCAGGCCGGTGAGGGCGCGGCCGATGATCATGCGCTGGATCTCGCTCGTGCCCTCGAAGATGGTGAAGATCTTGGCGTCGCGGTGCCAGCGTTCGACGGGGTATTCGCGGGTGTAGCCGTTGCCGCCCAGGATCTGGATGGCCTGCTCGGTGACCCGGACGGCGGTCTCCCCGGCCACGAGCTTGCACATGGAGCCTTCGGCGTGTTCGAACGGCCTGTTCTGGCGGGCCATCCAGGCTGCCCGCCAGGTCAGCAGGCGGGCGGCGTCGACCGAGGTCTGCATGTCGGCCAGCATGAAGGCGACGCCCTGGTTCTGGCCGATGGGGCGGCCGAACTGCACGCGCTCGCCGGCGTACTCGGTGGCGTACTCGACGGCGGCCCGCCCCACCCCGACAGCCATGGCGGCGACGCCGGGACGGGAGGCCTCGAACGTTTTCATCGCGGCCTGCTCACCGCTGCGTCCGCCCTCGCGGACCCGGGCCAGCCGGGCATCCAGCCGCTCCTTACCGCCGACCAGGCAGCTGCCGGGCACCCGGACGTCGTCCAGCACCACTTCGGCGGTATGTGAGGCGCGGATGCCGTGCTTACGGAACTTCTGCCCCTGGGACAGGCCGCGGGTCCCGGGCGGGATGATGAAGCTGGCCTGGCCCCGGCTGCCCAGGTCCGGGTCGACCGAGGCCACCACGATGTGCACGGTGGCGATCCCGCCGTTGGTGGCCCACGTCTTGGTGCCGTTCAGCACCCATTCGTCCCTGGCCTTGTCGTAGACGGCCCGGGTGCGGATAGCGCTGACGTCGCTGCCGGCGTCCGGCTCGGACGAGCAGAACGCAGCCAGCTTGACGTCGCCGGGCGAGCCGAACATCTGCGGCGCCCATTCGCCGACCTGTTCGCTGGTGCCGTTGCTGACCAGTGAGACGGCGGCCAGCGAGCTGCCGACCAGCGACAGCGCGATCCCGGCGTCACCCCAGAACAGTTCCTCGAACGCGACCACGATGCCCAGGCCGCTGGGCTCGAAGGCCTGCTGGGCGAAGAAGTCCAGCGAGTACAAGCCGATCTTGGCCGCCTCTTCCAGGATCGGCCACGGCGTCTCCTCGCGTTCGTCCCATTCGGCGCCCGCGGGCCGGACCACGCGCGCGGCGAAGTCGTGCACCCATCCCCGCATGTCGCGCAGGTCCTGGCTGAGGTCGAGGCAGAACTGCCCGGCAGGGTCCGGTCCGCTATTCATGCTGCTCCTCGCGCTGTCGGTCCCACCGACCTAAGTTACCCAACGGTAACAGCACTGGGCCGGCCCCGGGAAGGATGCCAGCCAGGGGAAAACCGCCACCCGGTGGCTGAGGCCTCGCCTCAGCTGGCGGCGTGCCGGTCCAGGAACTCGTAAACGTCGGCGTCGTCAACACCGGGGAAGATCCCGGCCGGGAGGGCGGACAGCACGTGGGAGTGGGCCCGGGCGGACGGCCAGGCCATGCCTTCCCAGCGGGCGGCCAGGTCCGCGGGAGGCCGCTTGCAGCACTCGCCGTCCGGGCAGGCCGACCGCATCCGGATGGAGGAGTCCCGGCCGCGGAACCAGCGGGAGTCCTGATAGGGAACGCCGAGCGTGATCGCGAACCCCCGGTCCGAACGCGGGTCGATCTGAGAGACGCAGAAGTAGGTGCCGGACGGGGTAGCCGAATACTGGCAGTGCGGCGAGAACCGGTCCGGGGCGGTGAAAACCTGGCGGCCAGCCCACTTACGGCACATCCGCTGACCCTCGATCGCGCCGGACGGGTCAGCCGGGAACGCCAGGCCATCACACTCATAGGCCTTGTAGATGACCCCGCCCGAGTCGTTCTTGGTGAAGTGGCAGGTCATGTCCAGGTGCCGGGTGGCCAGGTTGGTGAACCGGTGCGCGGCCATCTCATAAGACACCGAGAACGTATCGACCAGGTCCTCGACCGCCAGGTCACGGGATTCCTTGGCGTCGGCCAGGAACCGGACCGCGGCCCGCTGCGGCATCAGCACCGCGGCCGCGAAGTAGTTGCTCTCCACCCGCTGGCGCAAGAAGTCGGCGAAGTCGCGGGGCGCCTCGTGGCCCAGCAGGAAGTGGCCCAGCGCCTGCAGCAGGACGGCACGGGGCGAGTGCGTGCCGACCGGCTCCTGCTTGACGTATATCCGGTGGTTGCGCAGGTCGGTCAGAGACCGGACCGAGCGGGGCAGGTCCTGCACGTACCGGACAGCGAAACCGTGGTGGCTCATGACCGAGAGCAGCATGCCCTGGGACAGCGCGCCCCGCCCGGTGTAGCCCACGGACTGCAAGGTCTGGTCCGCGGCCTGCTCGATGTCCGCGAAGTAGTTGGTCCGCTCCCGCATGGCCGCACGGAGCCCGGCGTTGGCCATCCGCGCCTCTTCGGGGGTGGCGGTCGGCTTGGCTCGCTGGTCCCGGAGCGCCCCGGCCAGCTTGACCAGATGCTCCAGCACCTCGGTGGGGACCCGGGTGCCCACCTTGAGGTGCGGCAGGCCGAGCTCGGCGTAGGCCAGGCTGCGCTGCTCTTCTTCCAGGGCGATCTCGAGCTGGGCCCGGTGGCTGGGCGGCTGCCGCCGCAGCAGCTCCTCCACCGGCACCGACAGGGCGCGGGCCAGGTCCTCCAGCACCGACAGCTTGGGCTCGCGGCGGCCGTTCTCCAGCAGGGACAGCGCCGACGGGGCCCGGCCCACCCGCTCGCCCAGCTCAGCCAGGGTCAGACCGCGCGAACGGCGCAGGTGACGCAACCGCCGGCCCAACGTCATGAGGTCTAGACCACGATCTGCCGTCAAATTTGATGATCCTTCTGGCATGAAAGCAACGTTAACTTCTCGCTCCGGGAAATACCTGGCTTTTTATTTTCCAACCTTACTGGCCGGTAGGTTCGGATCAGGGCACTGTCCTGTCAAGGCACCCGGACAGAGCCCGCGCAGGAGGCGACCCAGCATGACGAGCACCATGACCAGGATCGGCGAACAGGCCAGTCAGCTGCGGAGCCAGTGGCACGAAGATCCCCGCTGGGCGGGGGTGAAGCGGACCTACACCGCCGAGGACGTCATCCGGCTCCGAGGCTCGGTTCATGAGGAGCACACCCTGGCCCGGCTCGGCGCGGAGCGGCTCTGGCGGCTGCTGCACAGTGAGGACTACGTGAGCTCCCTCGGCGCGCTCACCGGCAACCAGGCCGTCCAGCAGGTGCGGGCCGGACTCAAGGCCATCTACCTGTCCGGCTGGCAGGTAGCGGCGGACGCCAACCTGGCCGCCCAGACCTATCCCGACCAGAGCCTGTACCCGGCCAACTCCGTGCCGCAGGTCGTCCGCCGGATCAACAACGCCCTGCTGCGCGCGGACCAGATCACGTTCTGCGAGGCGGCCGGCTCCGATGATGACACCGAGGCGCCGGCCACCCCGTACTGGATGGCACCGATCGTGGCCGACGCCGAGGCCGGTTTCGGCGGCGTGCTCAACGCCTTCGAGCTGATGAAGTCGATGATCGCGGCCGGGGCAGCCGGAGTGCACTGGGAAGATCAGCTCGCGTCTGAGAAGAAGTGCGGACACCTCGGAGGGAAGGTGCTCATCCCGACCAGCCAGCACATCCGCACGCTCAACGCCGCGCGGCTGGCCGCGGACGTGTACGACGTCCCGACGCTGGTGGTAGCGCGAACCGACGCCCACTCCGCCAGCTTGATCACCACCGACGTGGACCAGTGCGACCAGGAGTTCACCACCGGCGAGCGCACGGCCGAGGGTTTCTACCGGACCCGGGGCGGCCTGCAGGCGTGCATCGCCCGCGGGCTGGCCTTCGCGCCCTACTCTGACCTGCTGTGGATGGAAACGTCCACCCCGGACCTGGACGACGCGCGGAAGTTCGCCGAGGCCGTCAAGGCCCGCTACCCGGACCAGATGCTGGCCTACAACTGCTCACCGTCGTTCAACTGGCGGCGGCACCTGGACGACCAGGCAATCGCCAGGTTCCAGCAGGAGCTGGGCGCGATGGGCTATAAATTCCAGTTCATCACGCTGGCTGGTTTCCACGCGCTGAACTACTCGATGTTCCACCTGGCCCGAGGTTACGCCGCGGACGGCATGGCCGCCTACGTGGAGTTGCAGGAGTCCGAGTTCGCGGCCGAGGCCAGTGGTTACACCGCCACCAGGCACCAGCGTGAGGTCGGCACCGGGTATTTCGACCTGGTGGCGTCGGCGATCACGCCGGAGTCCTCGACCGTCGCGCTGGCGGGCTCGACCGAGAGCGACCAGTTCACCGTGGCGTGATCCGCGCTAGCGCGAGTACGGGTTCTGCTCCTGCGTAGGCGGATAAGGGTTGGTCACGGGCGGGAACGGGTCGTGCTGCTGGGTCGCGCCGGGCGTGGCCGGGAATTCCTGGGTCGGGAAGTAGCTGCCCTGCTGGGTCACGGCGGTGTCGCCGGAGAGCAGCCCGGAGCCGGAACTGGCCGGCGCGGGCGCGCCTTCCGGCGCCATCGCCACCCGGCGGCGGCGCCACCGCGAGGGTACGAACAACGGGATGATCATGGCCAGCCCGAGCAGGGTGAGCAGGCCATTGAACAGCAGGGCCTCGAAGCCGAGCCCGTACGGGCGGGTCCGCAGCGGGATCAGCTGAACGGCGCGGTGCACGCGGGTCAGGTACAGGCCGGTCAGGGCGAGCAGGGCCAGCCCCGGCAGGCCGGTGGCCAGCGGGGAGACCCGCGGCACGGCCATCAGGAGCCCGATGAGCAACCCCGTACCGGCCAGCGCGGCCATCGCGTACAGGACCCGGTGATCGTGCAGCAGCGAGCCGCCGCCGGCCGGCAGACTGGCCAGCGCCTCGTGCGCAGCCGGCACCCGGAGCAGTCGCAGGTAACCCCAGCCGCCGGCGAAGAAAATCGCCAGGGCCACGACGATGGCGAGCAGGAACCCAGAAAAGTGCCGCATGCTTCATTCCCTCCGTCAGCTCCGAGGCTAGCGCTGAACCACCCAGCCCGGGCTGAATCGGGCCCGTGTCGGCGCAGCACGCGGCTCAGCTGGTCCACGGGGCCGCCAGTATGATTTGCGCGTGTCAATACAGGGGATCTTCGGGGCGATCGGGGCTTTCGCCGTTAAATTCCGCTGGTTCGTGCTGGTTGCGTGGGTGATAGCGGCCGTCGCCGTGCCGCGGTTCCTGCCGTCACTGGCCAGTGTCACGCAGGGCAACAACGCCAACTTCCTGCCGGCCAGCGCACCCAGCCAGCACGCCACCGACCTGGCCAAGCCGTTCGGGGTGGGCACCCTCACCCAGGTGCCGGTGCTCGCCGCGGTCAGCCAGGGGCAGCTGACCGTATCCGACCTCACCTGGCTGGGCACACTGGAGCAGGACCTCAAAGGCACGTCCACCGTGGTCAAGGTCGGCGACCTGGGCCGGTCCGCCGACGGGCAGGCCGAGCAGCTGCGGGTGCTGTCCAGCGTGGGCCAGGGTGACCAGAACGGGCTGACCACGCTGGTCGGCAACCTGCGCGCCGCGATCACCCGGGCCAGCCCGCCGCCTGGCGTGCAGGCCCACCTGGCCGGGGCGGTCGCGATCCAGGTCGACCAGCAGACAAAATCGGGGTCTACCGGCAACGAGGAAGAGGGCGTCTCGGTCGCCTTCATCCTCGTCCTGCTGCTGCTGATCTTCCGGTCGCTGCTGGCTCCGCTGATCACACTGATACCTGCGTTCATGGCGGTGGCGATCTCTGGCCCGCTGGTCGCCGAGGCAGCGCACGCGGGGCTGAAGGTGTCACAGATCGCCCAGCTCATGCTCATCGTGCTGGTGCTCGGGGCGGGCACCGACTACGGATTGTTCCTGGTGTTCAGAGTCCGGGAGCTGCTGAGGGCCGGTGAGGCGCCTCGGGAAGCGGTACAGCAGGGCCTGATCCGGGTGGGTGAGTCGATCTCATTCTCGGCTCTCACCGTCGTGGCCGCACTGCTGTCACTCCTGGCCGCGACCTTCCAGATCTATTCTCAGCTCGGTATCCCGCTGGCCATCGGCATCGTGGTGACACTGCTGGCCGGGCTGACCCTGCTGCCTGCACTGCTGGCCATCTTCGGCCGGGCCGCGTTCTGGCCGACCCGAACCCGCGCCGGCACCGGGAAGATCGGGGTGTGGGGGCAACTGGCGGCCCGGATCGTGAAGCGGCCCGCGGCCGCACTCAGCACCGGTGTGATCGTGTTCGGCGCGCTGGCCGTCGCGGTCACCGCGTACCAGCCAGCCGGTTTCGGCGGCACCCTGAGCGCGCCCGGGGGCACCGACTCCGCCGCCGGGCAGGCCCTGCTGGCCCGGCACTTCCCGTCCAGCAGCGCCAACCCGACCAACCTGATCTACAAGCTCAAGCAGCCGGTCTGGGACGACCCGCAGGCGGTGGCCACGGGCGGGCAGGTGATCGCCCGCAGCGGCCAGTTCACCGGGATCACGAGCCCGCTCGACCCGGTCGCCGGGGTCAACTTCACTCCAGCCCAGTTCACCGCGCTGCACGCCGAGCTGGCCGGGCTCGGGCCGGCCAGCAAGCTGCCCGCCACCCTGCCCGCGAGCGTGACGGTACCGCCGGCTGCCTATCAGGCGTACCGGGCGACCGCGCCGTACGTGAGCCCAGACGGCCGGACCATCCAGTTCGAGGCCAGCCTGACGGTGGGCGACCCGTCTACCACGGCGGCCATCAACACGGTCCCGGCGCTGCGGCATACCGCGGCCCAGGCGTCGTCCGCGATGGGGGCGGCCGACTACGGCGTGGGCGGCGAAGCGCCGGCCTTCTACGACATCAGCCAGATCTCCGACTCCGACCTGCTGCGCGTGATCCCGATCGCGATCCTGGTCATCGGGGTGCTGCTGGCGCTGGTCATGCGCAGCCTGGTGGCGCCGCTGTACCTGATCGCCTCGGTCGGCCTGTCCTACCTGGCCGCGCTGGGCCTGTCGGTGCTGATCTTCATCAAGCTGGCCGGAGACGGCGGGCTGACGTTCATCCTGCCGTTCCTGATGTTCGTGTTCCTGCTGGCTCTGGGTGAGGACTACAACATCCTGGTCATGTCCCGGATCCGGGAGGAGGCCCACCACCTGCCGCTGCGGGAGGCGGTGAGCCGGGCGGTGGCGGCCACCGGCACCACGGTCACGTCCGCCGGCATGGTGCTGGCCGGCACGTTCGCCGTATTCGCGGTGGTCGGCGGGCGCGGGTCGGGCGGCAGCCAGATCCGCGACGTCGGCGTCGGGCTGGCCCTGGGTGTGGTGATGGACACGTTCGTGGTCCGGACCGTGCTGGTCCCGTCGACCGTCGTGCTGCTCGGCCGGTGGAACTGGTGGCCGTCCCGCCTGTCCCGGCGGCACACCGCCCACCCGGGCGGCGGCGGTCATGACGGCGGGGGCGGTGAGGCCGGTGATGGCCCCCCGGGCCCCCCGGCCACGCCGCGGGCCGCGCCGCAGGGCCCGGTGGCCACCCCGCCCCGGTAGATGATTCCCGAGGTGAACTCGGGACATGCCGGGCAAGGTGCTGGCCAGATGGACCGCGAGCGGCCAGACTCGTGCCGGGGCCCAGCACCGGCATAAGGTACGGCCGGAGGCCCCGGACAGCGTGCGAGAGCGGAAGGGACGCCGATGCAGGAACTGCGCTTCGTCGCGGTGAGCGAGGACGGCAGTTACGCCGTGCTCGCCATTCCGGGCCGGAGCGGGCGTTTCATGCTGCCCATCGACGACCGGCTGCGGGCGGTTGCCAAAGGCCAGTTCTCCCGGCTCGCCCAGTACGAGATCGAAGTGGAGAATCCCTTGCGGCCCAAGGAGATCCAGACCCGAATTCGCGCCGGGGAAACGGTCGAAGAGATCGCTGACGCGGCGGGGATCCCGGTCGAGAGAGTCCGCTGGTTCGAGGGACCCGTTCTCGCCGAGCGTGCCTACATGGCCCAGCAGTCGCAGAACGCGACCGTGCGGCGGCCGGGGGATTCCACCTCCGGCCCGAGACTCGGCGAGACCGTGGCCGAGCGGCTGACCGAACTGGGGGCCGATCCCGAGGACGCGCAGTGGGACTCGCGCAAGCATGGCGACGGCAGCTGGCAGATTCAGCTGGCGTTCCGGGCCGGCGGCCGGCTGCACATCGCGGAGTGGCTGTTCGACCCGCGCCGCCGGCACGTGGCCCCGGCCGATGACAACGCGGCCCGGCTGTCATTGCCTGACACCGAGTTGCCCCCGCCCGCGGGCGGGTCGCTGGGTGCCGCGACCGTGACCCCGATCCGGCCCCGTCCGGACCGTCAGCCGCTCCCGTCCCAGCGCCCGGCGCCAGGGTCGGGTCCGGTGCCGGACGACGAGCCGGTCGAGGAGCCGGACGACATGCCGGCGCGCGTCGCCGCACAGGCTGCGTCCCGCGGCGGCCCGGCCGCGCCGGTCCCGCCTCGGGCTCCGATGCGCACGCCGCCGGCTGGAGAGCCACCGGCCATGCCTGCGCCCAGCGATCTTCCGGCCGTTAACCGTCCCGCGGCCAGCGACCCGGCCCCGGCCGCGGCTCAGGAGCCGGAGGGGGAGCCGGCTCCGTCGCCCACGCACCAGCCGAAGCCGCCGGTCCCGGCGGCCGCCGAGCAATCCCCGGCCGAGGCGCCGGCCCGAGGGCGGGGCAAGAAATCAAGCCAGCGTGGCCGCCGGTCTTCGGTCCCGTCCTGGGACGAGATCATGCTGGGCAACTCGCGTCAGCCTGACTGACCGCTGCGATCGGCGTCCCAGCCTGCCCGCACGGACATAAGATCAGGCACCGGAAGCCGCCCGGCTCTTGGCCGGGCCCGTCAGACAGGGCCCGCCCGCCGGCGGGGCGGACGCGGCAGATGACGCGAAGGGCAGAGGTGACGGGTACGTGAGCCGGTTGTCCCGGGCGGGTTACCATCCCAGGCCTGGTTCCCGCACCCGGTCCGGTCCCCGCACCCGGTCCGTGGCGGCCGCACTGGCGGCGCTGACGTTCCTGCTCACCGGCTGCGGCGTGGCCACTACCAGCGGGCTGACCCCCGACGCGCCGTCCACGATGACCATCACCAGCGCCGCGTTCAGCGGCGGCTTGCTGCCGCGGCACTTCACCTGCCGTGGCGCCAAAACCAGCCCGCCCCTGGATTGGTCCGGAGCGCCGCCGTCCCTGACCAAGAGCTACGCGATCGTGGTGGACGATTCGGCCGCGCCGATCACGCCCTACATTTACTGGATCGTGTTCAACATCCCCCAGGCCACCACCGACCTGCAGGCCGCGATGCTGCCGCCCGGCGCGGAGGTGGCCGAGAACAGCCTCGGCCAGGCCGGTTACGACCCGCCGTGCCCGGACAGCCCGGGGCACAGCTACCGGTTCACCGTCTACGCGCTGGACAGAACGCTGGACCTGGCCAGCGGGGCACCGACGCTGGAGGCCTGGCAGGCGATCGCCCGGGCGGCGATCGCACGGGGTCGCGTCCCGGTCAGGGCCAACCCCTGATCCCGCCCGATCGAGATCGTTCGGGGCAGATGGCTGAAGCGGGCCGAAACTTTTCTAATCATCAGACACCGGCCGAAGAGGTCCGGGAGAATCGAGCTTCGGGGCGACCAGGCGTAACTGGGTCCAGGGCGTTAGCGACAACAGGGCAGGTCCGCGTCGATGGCCGCGTGTGCCTAGCTAGCGCCACCCACGTGGCCATGTTTGTTGGGTGGTGTAATGACTCTGCTCGTGGTCCTCGGGATCGTGGTGGTGATCACGATTCTCGCGGCCCTGTTCCTCAGCCTGAAGTCGGGGCGGAACCACGACGGTGCGTCCGTCGCAGGCGCCGCTGGTGACCGGCAGGCCCGAGGCGGGAGCAGGTCGAGACCATCGTCCCTGGGCGGCCGGGTCCGGTCCATGACTGGCCGGGACAAAGCCGTCGACCATCCGGGACGGCGGGCCGCGGGCCGCGCAGATGACGGCTTCGGCGACGATTATGGCCCGCCGGGGCGGCCACCGCGTGGCACCGGCGGTCCCGAGCGCAGCGGCCTGGTCGCGTCTGGGGCGGGACGGGGACAGGACCGCGGCCGGCCCGGCCCGGGCTTCGACGACACCGGCCCCGGTCCCCACAGCGGTTACCGGCGCGACCTGGGCGGCTACGACGGCTATGACTCTGGGGCCAGCGCCCGGGTATCCGGGCCGGTGAGCCCGGAGGCCGGTACCGAGGTGTTCGGCGCCGGGCGCTATGACTCCCCCGGTCCGCCGCGGGCGCGGCACGGGCACGCGCGGGGCGGCACGCCCAGCGGTTTCCGCGAGCGGGCGCGGGATGATTTCGGCCCACCAGGCCAGGATGCCGGCTGGGAGGGCCGAGGTGAGCGCGGGCGGCGGCCGGCCCCAGCGGCCCACGACTTCGACACCGACCCCGGAGCCACCATGGCCGGCTTGGGCGGGCCGGAAGGTGATACCGGGAGCTGGGACAGTGACCTGGACCGCGACGGCGGGGCGGGTGGTGGCCGTGGTGGCCGCCGCCGGGCCCGCGAATCCGGGGCCCCGGGGAACTTTGACGACGCCACGACCGCGCGGGAAGCCGACCAGGCCGGCCCGCGCGAGGGCGGCCGCCGTCGCGCGGGCCGGATCCAGAAGCCACGGCTGCGCCGGGACAAGAACGACTTCGACGACAGCCCGTGGCCGGGCTACGACGAGGAGGCAGGGGCGATCCCGGACGAGAAGTACTGGGAGGGCATCTACTCTGACCGGCCGCTGTCGACCACCGCGCGAACCGCGCACCCGGCCTCCGACGCTGGCCCAGGCTGGGGTGAGCTCCCGGCGCAGCCGGGGCCCGTTCCGGCCGAGCAGGACGACTTGCCGCCGGGCCGCGGCCGCCGGGCCCGCCGCCGTCAGGAAGACCCGCTGGGCGCCACGGGCCCGCTGGACCCGGGGACCGAGCCGCGCCCGGTTGCCCCGCCGGATTTCGGACCGGGGCCACGCGGGCGCGGCCGGGCGTCGCGATCAGCCGAAGAGGACCCCCTGACCAGCGAGTCCTTTTCCCGGCACGCCCGTGAGGCAACCGACAGCCGGTCCTACCGGGGCCCGCGGGACCCCAACCGGCCGCCCGCCTACGGACCTGATTCGGCCAGCGCGGACACTCAGGCCATCCGTCGTGACGGCCATGGCTACGGCCCGGACCCACTGTCCGGTCCCGGCCCGCGGTCTGGTCCCAGTCCCATGCCACCAGCACCACGCGGCGGCCGCGGCGCACCCGGTGGCGGTCTGCCGGGCGGCGGGCCGGGTGGGCCTGGACGGCCGGGCGGTCCCGGCGCACCCGCCGGTCCCGGCGGTGGGCTGCCGTCCGCTCCGCGCCAGGACCCGTACTCCGGCAATGGCTACCGCGGTCCCGGCCCGGGCAACGGCTACCGCAACGGAACCGGCCCGGGGCCAGACAACGGCTACCGCAACGGAACCGGCCCGGGGCCAGACAACGGCTACCGCAACGGAACCGGCCCGGGGCCAGACAACGGCTACCGCAACGGAACCGGCCCGGGGCCGGCCTACCCCGACCGCTCCGGCGGCTACCCGCCGCCCGATCGAAGCGCGCCCCGGCCCCCGGCCCCCGGGCCGGGTACCAACCCGGCCGGTCCCGGGTACTCCCCCGGTAACGGATCCGCGCCAGGCGGCGGCTACTCCCCGGCCGGGTATCCCCCGGCCACCGGCCGGCCGCCTGCCCCGCCTGCCCCAGGCGGGGTGGCTGGGCCTCCTCCCGGCGGCTGGTCACCCGCTCCGGCGGACCCAGGACCGGCGGCCCCGGGAGGCTCCGGCCGCCGGCCCGGCTACAACCCCAACGGCGGCGCCCCCTATCCGGGTCAGCCATCCGGCGACCCGGGTTACCCGGCGGACCCCTCCTATCCGGGCGGCTACTACCCGCCCGGCCCGGGCGCGCCAGGTGGCCCTGGTGACCCAGGCGGCCCCGCTGAGCGCCCCCGCGGGCGCCGGGCGGCCGGCCGCGATGACCGGGGCGAGCGCGGCGGTAGCCGGCGCTGGCCGGAAGACGGCTACGACGGCCCGTTTCCCCCCGAGGACCGCCGGCGCTGACGTATACCCCGCACGGGCTCGCCGTGGCCAGCGGGCGGCGGCCGGCGCCGTCCCGGTGCCGGCTCCGGCGAGCCCTGCGTCGCAGCGACCGGTACTGCGTTCTGCCGCTGACCGGCCTGGCGGCATGCTGGGGTCATGCCTGAGGGAGACACGATCTACCGCGCCGCCACCGAATTGCGGGCGGCACTGACCGCACGGGAACTGACGCGCAGTGACTTCCGGGTGCCCCGGTTCGCCACCGCCGACCTGTCCGGCCAGACCGTGACTGAAGTCATCCCCCGCGGTAAGCACCTGCTCATGCGCACCGACGCCGGGCTGACCGTTCACACCCACCTGAAGATGGAAGGCCGGTGGCGGATCCGGCCGGCCGCGGAGCGCATCCGGGAGAGCTACCGGATCCGGCTTGTCCTGGCCAACCGCGAGTGGCAGGCCACCGGGTATGACCTGGGCATCACCGAACTGCTGCCCACCGACCGGGAAGAACAGATAACCGGGCATCTCGGGCCCGACCTGCTGGGCCCGGACGGGGACCCGGACGAGGCCGCCCGGCGGCTGCGGGCCGATCCGGACCGGCCCGCCGGTGAAGCCCTCCTCGACCAGCGCAACCTGGCCGGGATCGGCAACGTCTACAAATCCGAGATCCTGTTCCTGCGGGGAATCCGGCCCTGGCGCCCGGTCAGCGGGATCAGGGACGTCGACGGGCTGGTGCACCTGGCTCACCGGGTACTCGAAGCCAACAAGGACCGGGTCGAGCGCGTCACCACCGGCAACCCGCGCCGCGGTCAGCAGGTCTGGGTGTACGGCCGCGAGGGCCAGCCCTGCCGGCGGTGCGGCACCCGGGTCCGCCAGTCGGAACTG
>DASWVA010000134.1:0-3959 GCA_036401415.1 Streptosporangiaceae bacterium | reverse complement strand
AGGCGCATGGCCCTAAGGCGCTCCTCAGCCACATTCGCGGATCCGACTGCGGCTTTCCAGCGTCGATCAATGATCATGTGCAAGAAAAGTTCCAGGGCCGCAACGGCTACCAGACCGACGATCAACGCTATAAAGGCGCTGGGCGAACTATTCCGCTCATCGAGGTATCGCCAGAGAACCAGGCCACCTACGGCAATCGATGCGACGCTGGCAAACTGGAAGATCCCTAGCGTCGTCCGGTAGGGCAAGGACATCGCGCGGCTCTCAGAGCGAACCCATCTCTCCCATCCCAGGAGATTCTCTCCGGCAATTTGATTAATCCTTATCTCGAGCGCCGCAACTCCGCCTCCGGCTCTTACCATGCGCCGATGTTCACCTAGCCACACAATAACGATGGCCTTAGAAAGGCTTGGAACAATAATGAAAAGTATTAGTACTGAAACGCCGATGCTAACTCGTGCCGAAAGTGCTGAACCTACAAATACCGCCAGCCCTCCGAAGCCGAACGTAAGTACCTGGAATTTATTCTTGACTGATTCGATGCTTTCTGTCCGAAGGGAATTATATTCTGCCAGCAATATTTCAATTTTCTTCTCGTCGTCCAATGAGGCCTTCCTGGTTGCACTGGCGTCCGCGCATCGCTTGGGCTTCGGTGAATGCGAAGTACCCCACCATACAATAAGCCGTGCAAATCCTCATTGGCTCCGTAAGAATAGGTTTTTAGTCCCCCCTCTTCCGCCATCACGATCCCGCCCGGCGCCACCCGAGCCAGGCCCGGGTGCGCTGCTGCAAGACAACCGGCTTCGCCGCTTACATATCGTTTCGGACACGACCGTATCTACCGCCCCCTCCCCCCGATCTTGTGCGGCAGCGATCGAAGCTGAGTAGCGGGAGGGTCGTACGTGGCAGAGACGGGCACCCCGTCGGCGGTCATCGAGCCGGCCGGGACCGGAGTGCAGCACTCCTATGACGTCCTGATCCTGGACGCCTCGACCAAGCAGAGCCTGGCCTGCGTGCGCAGCCTGGGGCGGATCGGGCTGCGGGTGGCGGTGGGAGAGTGCGCCAGCGAGTGCGACCCGGCCGGCTCGGCGCTGGCCTTCCACTCCCGCTACGCGGCCCGCAGCCTGGTGCTGCCCAGTGTGGCCGCTGACCCCGGCGCGTTCGCCGCCGAGGTGGTCAGCTTCGTGCGCAGGCACCGGGTCCGGGTGGTCATCCCGGCCAACGACGGCGCCATCATGGCGCTGATCCCCTGCCGCGAGCAGCTCTGCGCGCTGGGCTGCACGCTGGCCCTGGCCTCCGACGCCGCGCTCGACGTGGCCAACGACAAGGACCGCACGCTGGAGGTGGCGCAGTGGCTGGGCATCGGCTACCCGCGGACGATGCGGATCGACCGCCTCGACGACCTCCCCGCGGTGGTCAAAGCGTTCCAGTTCCCCTTCGTGCTGAAGCCGACGGTCTCGTTCCCGCCTGAGGCGCCGGCGCGCCTCCAGGTGGTCGACGTCATCGACGAGGTGGAGGCGGTCAGCGCCATCCGGGCCTTTCAGAGCGCGGGGGCCGGCGTGCTGGCCCAGCCGTGGGCCAGCGGCCGCCGGGAGGGGGTCTCGTTGCTGATGGTGGGCGGCGAGGTCCGCGCGGCCTGCGCCCACGTGGCCCACCGGACCAGCCCCGCCCTCGGCGGCGCCTCCGTGCTGCGGGAAAGCATCCCGCTGCTGGAGGACATCTACGACCCGGCCGTCCGCCTGGTCCGGGAGATCGGGCTGGAGGGGGCGTGCGAGGTCGAGTTCCGCCGGGACGCGGCCGGCCGCCCGCTGCTGATGGAGGTCAACGCCAGGCTGGCGGGCACGATCGAGAACGCCCTGCACTCCGGGGTGGACCTGCCGCTGATGCTCTGGCAGTGGGCCAGCGGCCAGCCGGTCAGCGGGCCCGCCGGCTACCGGATCGGCGTCCGCACCCGGTGGCTGCACGGCGACATGCGGTGGCTGCGGGACAACCGGCGCCGCGCCGGCCGCCCGGACAGCGTGTCCAGGACGCGGGCGCTGGCCACCTTCGCCGCCGAGTTCCTCCGGAGCCGGCACCTCGACTGCGTCAGCCGGGGGGACCTGCGTCCCGCCCTGGCCGAACTGCGGGCCACCGCCCGCGCCGTACTGAAGCCGCGGCACTGACTGGCCCGCCCGGGCCCAACGCAAGGGAGCACCACGTGTCCACCGAGGAGATTGTCGTCATCGGGGCCGGCCCGTTCGGCCTGTCCATCTCGGCCCACCTGCACGGGCTCGGGATCAGCCACCAGATCGTCGGCCGGCCGAACGGCACCTACCGTTCGCACGTGCCCGTCGGCATGAACATGAAGTCCGAGCCGTACGCTTCGGACATGGCCGCCCCGCGGCCCGGCTACGACGTGGGCGCGTACTGCGCCCAGCACGGTCACGGTTACACCGAGCGGCTGGGCCCGCTTCCGCTGGAGCGGTTCCTCGGCTACGCCGACTGGTACGCCGAGCAGCTCGTGCCGGGGATCCGCGACATCACGGTCAGCGACGTCACGCCGGCCGACGGCGGGTTCCGGGTGAGCTTCGCCGACGCCGACGCGGTCACCGCCCGGCAGGTCGTGGTGGCGACCGGCGTGCTGCCCTACCGCCGGATCCCGGACGAGCTGGCCGCGCTGCCGCCGGACCTGCTCTCGCACACCAGCGACCTCCACCGCCTGGAGCCGTTCCGGGGCCGCCGGGTCGCCGTGATCGGCGCCGGGCAGTCGGCGCTGGAGACCGCGGCGCTGCTGCACGAGGCGGGCGCGGACACCCGGCTGGTGGTGCGCAAGGCCGCGCTGAACTGGGTCGAGCCCAACCCGGAGACCCTGAGCCGCCTGCACCGCGTCATCCGGCCGGCCAACAAGCTGTGTGAGGGCTGGCGGTGCGCGGTCTGGTACTCGCCGGAAGCGTTCCGGCTGCTCCCGGAGAGCGTGCGCATCACCAAGGCCCGTACGGTGCTCGGCCCGGGCGGCTCCTGGTGGCTCAGGGACCGGGTCGAAGGCGTGGTCGAGACCCTCCGCAGCCACCACGTGCGGGGCGCCGGGACGGCAGGCAGCGGCGTCCGGCTGCACCTGGAAGGGCCGGGCGGCATGACCACCCTGGACGTGGACCACGTGGTCGCGGGGACCGGCTTCCGCGTCGACGTGGGCCGGCTGACGTTCCTGTCCGGCCAGTTGCGGCGGCAGGTCGCCACCTTGAGCAGGTACCCGGTGCTGTCCCGGGCCGGGCAGTCCAGCGTCCCCGGCCTCTACTTCGCGGGCGCGCCGGCCGCCGTCAGCCTCGGGCCGTCCGAGCGGTTCATCGGGGGTACCCACAACAGCGTGCGCCAGCTCACCCGGTCGATGGCCGCCCGGGCCCGGGGCCGCCATTGCGTGGACGCGCCCCAGGCGGACACCCCCTCCCGGGCCTGAGCCATCAGTACGGGGAGTACTCGGCCGCCGCTTCGTAGTCCGGCAGGTCGATGTCGCCGGCCTTGCCGAACTGCCCGGCCAGCAGGAGGCGCAGCGGCCAGTGGCCCATCAGCTGCAGGTTGACGTTGCGGAGCCGGATGGCGGCCGGCGACCGGGGGGCGAACCCGGCCACGCCCCCGGGCGGCAGCTGCTGGGCGCGGGTCACGTAGGCCCGCATGACCTGCTCGTACCGCGGGAACGCGGTCCGGTGGTCCCCGCCCGCCGCAGCCAGCACGTACGCGCCGACCAGGGCCAGGCTGGTGCCCAGGCCGGTCAGCGAGGAGTACGACTTCAGCCTGGACCGCATCTTCGAGTTCGGCCTGCAGCGCCTGCTCGATGGCCTTGGGGTGCTGATCGCGTCATAGTGGCGTCATGAGCCTCTCAGCGGGTGAACCGGCCTCCGGCCGGGTGCGGGTCCGGCGCATCCCGGAGCAGGGCCACTACGACCGGGCCACGGTCGAGGCGGCCCTGGACCGCGGGCTGATGG
>DASWVA010000133.1:0-2110 GCA_036401415.1 Streptosporangiaceae bacterium | reverse complement strand
GACGCCCGGCCGGCCGGCCGTCACGGCCGTTTCCGTCCCGGTGCGGCTGGAAATCCCCGCCATCGGGGTCGACGCGCCGGTGCTGCCGACCGGTGTCGAAGCGGGCGGCTGGCTGGCCGTCCCGCCCGACCCGGCCGACGTGGGCTGGTGGGCCGGGGGCGCCTTCCCGGGCGAGCCGGGCGGCGCCGTCATCCTGGCCGGCCATATCGACAGCGCCGCCAGCGGCCCCGGTGCCCTGCTCCGGCTGCAGGACGTGCGGCCGGGCGAAGCCGTGACGGTCGACGCGGACGGGCACGCCTACCGCTACCGGGTAGCCGCGCTGCGGGCCTACTCCAAGGCGAGCCTCCCCGTGGCCGCCATCTTCGGCCAGCAGGGAACGGCACGCCTGGTCATCGTCTCCTGCGGCGGTCCCTTCGACACCGCGACCGGCCACTACCTGGACAACATCGTGGCCTACGCGGTGCCGGACGGCCCGGCACCGTAACCGCGCACCGTAACCGCGCACCGCGACGGCGGACCGGGCGGTGCCGCCCGGAGAATCCAGCCGGCCTGGGTGCCGGGTCAGGACTGCGGCCGCTTGATACCCCGCTCGTAAGCGTAGATCACCGCCTGGGTCCGGTCGCGAAGGCCGAGCTTGGCCAGGATCCGGGTCACGTGGGTCTTGACCGTGGTTTCCGACAGGTGCAGGTGCCGGGCGATCTCCCGGTTGGTGGAGCCGGCGGCCAGCTCGATAAAGACCTCAAGTTCGCGGGCGGTGAGCGCGTCGAGCGTGCCGGGTCCGGCGGCTTCCGGGGACGGCCGGGAAACAAAGGCGCCGGAGAAGGCGTCGAGAACGCGACGGGTGGTGCTGGGCGCCAGCACGGCGTCTCCGGTGGCGACGGACCTGATCCCCGACAGCAGCTCGTCGGGCCGGGCGTTCTTGAGCAGGAAGCCGCTCGCGCCGGCCCGCAGGCCGTCGAACGCGTACTCGTCGAGGTCGAACGTCGTGAGGATGACCACCCGGGTAGCGGGGCTTACCAGGGTGATCTGCCGGGTGGCCTCGATGCCGTCGGTACCGGGCATCCGCACGTCCATGAGCACCACGTCGGGCCGGAGCAGCCGGGCCAGGCGGACGGCCTCGGCGCCGTCCGCCGCCTCGCCGATGACCTCCATGTCCGCCTGGGCGTTCAGGATCATGGCGAACCCGTGCCGCAGCAGCGGCTGATCGTCGGCGAGCAGTACCCGGATCGTCATCTGACCGCCCGTCAGCTCAGGTCCAGCTGGGCGGTGACGCGCCAGCCGGCGCCGTCCCGCGGCCCGGCGTCCGCGTAACCGCCGAAGAGACTGGCGCGCTCCGCCATCCCGCTGACGCCGTGCCCGACCCGGCCGGGTAGGCCGGCGGCCGGCCGGCCGTCGTCGTCGACCTGGAGCCGGACCCAGGTCCCCTGCCGGGTCACCCGCACGACGACCTGCTGCACGTTCCGGCCGTGCTTGAGGACATTGGTCAGGCTTTCCTGGACGATCCGGTACAGGGCGAGCTGGGCCGTGGGCGGCATGACGCTCAGATCGCCGGAGATAGCCAGCTCGACCGACAGCCCGGCCGACCGCACCAGCGAGACCAGGTCCGGGAGCTGATCCAGACCGGGGCTGGGGGTGCGGTCGGCGGGTTCCCCGTTGCGCAGCACGCCTAGCATCCGGTGCATCTCGGTGAGGGCCTGGCGCCCCACTTCGGACGCCTGGGTGATGGTGTCACGCGCCAGCACCGAGGACTCGACCGCGGCGGCGGCATCGTTCAGGGTGATCATCACCGACAGGCTGTGGGCGATGACGTCGTGCATCTCCCGGGCCATCCGGGCCCGTTCGGCGGCCACGGCCACCTGCGCGCGGCTGTCCCGCTCGCGCTCGGCGGTCTCCGCCCGCTGCAGCGCAGACATCAGGTAGGCCCGGCGCATCCGCACGTAGATCCCGGCCATCCAGGCGGCGGTCACGGTGCCGGTGGACAGCAGACCCGGGAGCAGGCGGTTAGCGGCCGGGCCCCAGCGGACCACGGCCATGATCACGCCCACCTCGGCTACCACCACCGCGGAGGCGAGAATCCACCGCCGGCGCTCGTAGGCGCCCAGGCTGTACA
>DASWVA010000132.1:0-4040 GCA_036401415.1 Streptosporangiaceae bacterium | reverse complement strand
GCCGGTAGCGGACCACCGCGGGAATGACGATGGCCGCACCCAGCAACGGGCCGACCGCCCACGGCCAGACGAAATCCAGCGGCGGCGGGTCGGTCCGGCCCGCCACGATCAGGTAGAAGGCGGCCACGCAGCAGCCGAGGGCCAGTGGCGTGTGCTCCAGGGCGTCCAGGCCGGCCAGCCGGACATCGGCTTCGCGTTCGTCCATCCCCCCGGCCAGCATCGCGTACCGGTCGATCGCGCTGCCGCCCCGCCCGACAAAGCCGCCGAACCCGACCAGCACCGCCGCCCACCGCTCACGGCGATTCAGCGACCCGCCCGCGCCAGCGCCGCGGGCCAGGCCGCGCCAGGCCAGCAGGTACCCGAAGAACGCGGCGACGACGCCCCCGAGGCTGGCCAGCACCCAGGGCCAGCGCACGCCGGCCAGAGTGTGCCGCATCTGTGCATAGCCGGGAATGACGGCGAGACCGGCCGCCGCGCCGACGTACAGCAGCACGGCCAGCACGGTGAGCGCGGCCAGCTGCCCGCCGCGGCTGGCCGGAGTGAGCCGCCAGCGCCGTCTCGAAGTCAAGCTCGCCTCCCAGGTGACGCAGGGTTTCCGGGCGTGGGCTACCCGTTTTCGGCCGGATCCACCCGGGGACGGGCCGGGCATCGGCGAAGCGGCGGTCAGGCGGCCAGGGTCCGGCGGAGCCAGGCGTTCCGGGCTTCGACCATGGCCCGGGACAGGGCGGCGTCGGGGGCGGACAGGTCGAAGCCGTGGTAGCCGCCGGGCCAGACGTGCAGCCCGCAGACACCACCGTCGGCCCAGATCTGGCTGGCGTAGGCCACGTCCTCGTCGCGGAACACCTCGGCGCTGCCCACGTCGATGAACGTGGGTGGCAGCCCGGACAGGTCGGTGGCCCGGGCCGGGGCGGCGTAGACCGGCACGCCGGGGGTGCGGCGGCGGTCGCCGAGGTAGGCGTTCCAGCCCGTGTCGTTACTGGTGCGGTCCCACGGGCCGAAGCCGTCGTACTGGTAGCTGGAGACGGTCTCGTTGCGGTCATCGAGCATGGGATAGATGAGCACCTGGGCGGCCAGGGCCGGGCCGTGCTCGTCGCGGGCCCGCAGCGCCACCCCGGCGGCCAGGCCACCGCCCGCGCTGGCCCCGGCGATGGCCAGCCGGGCCGGGTCATAGCCGAGTTCCCCGGCCTGGGCGGCCATCCAGACCAGGCCGGCGTAGCAGTCGTCGACCGGGGCCGGGTACGGGTGCTCGGGGGCGACCCGGTACTCCACGCTGATCAGAACCGCGTCCAGCTCGGTGATCCAGTCCAGCACCTTAGGCAGGCCGGACCACCGGTCCGGGAGGATCATCCCGCCGCCGTGGAGGTAGTACACGGCCGGGCCGCCGGGGCGGCGGTCCGGCCGCTGCAGGATCGTGGCGGTGAGGTCAGGCGCGCCCTCCGGCCCGGGGATGGTCCGGTCGGCGTAGACGATCGGGCGGCCGGCGATGATCTCTTCCGGCGGGATCCGGGGCTGGGCCCGCCGGACCGGGATGGTCGCCGGAGTGATGCTGACCGGGGGCTCGGGCCAGGTCGCGAGGGCGTCGGCCAGCTCGGGGTCGTAGGGCGGCACGGGCCGGGACGGCGCTTGCTTGTCCGTGGTCATCGGTCAGCTTTCCTTCGGCGGGCGGGACCACGGCCAGTATGGCGGGACCGGTTAGCGCGGTGGAGCCGGGTCCCGGGCGATCGCATTCGCGGTGGCCGTGTCGAGGGCGGCCCGCAGCGAGGCGAGCCCGGCCGGGTCCATGCCGTCCACCAGCCGCACCAGGCTGGCGGCCGGGTCCGAGGTGACGGACAGCGCCTCGCTGAGCAGCTGGCCGACGTAGTCCTCCCGGGACCGGGCGGCGCGGTACCAGTAGGCCCGGCCGTCCTTGCGCCGGGTCAGCCAGCCCTTGCGGAAGAGGTTCTCCATCACCGTCTGCACGGTGTTGAACGCCAGCGGCCGGCCCTGATTGAGCTGGTCGGAGACCTCCCGGACCCGGACCGGGGCGGTGACCGCCCACACCACGTCCATGATCGAGGCTTCCAGGTCACCGAACCGGGCCATGGCGCCCCCGCTTCCCAGCCGTCTTTACGGACATACCAGGCGAATCACCCTATGACTAAGCACCTTAGGTAACAAGGTCTGACGAGCCCGGGATGTCCGTAATACCTAAATACCTTAGGTGCTAAAGTGAAGTAGTGCCCCCCGAAGGGAAATTGGCCATGACCGATGGACTTCAGCCGCTGATCCAGGCGCTGGCCCGGGTGGGCGGGGCGCTCGGCGAGGTCGCTACGGTCTGGCGGCGGGCCGCTCCAGAGCGGCCCGGGCTCCCCCTCCAGCTGCCCCTGCAGCTGGCCGACTCCGCCCGGCGGCTGGCCGACTCCCTGCGCGACGGCCCGGCCGGGGTCGCGGGCCGGCTGGCGGCGCTGGAGCGCGAGATCACCGCCGCGGCCGCGCTGACCGGCGGGCTGGATTCCAGGGCCGGGGACGCGGGATTGTGGGCGTACGCCGGTATCGCGCTGGACCAGGCCCGGGAGTACGCGGAGGCGGTCGATCCCCTGCCGCTGGCCAGCTGACGTCAGCTCCGGGTAAAGCCCCTGCGGAGAACGGCCCGGCGTGCCCTCCAGGTTTGGTACCGCACGGCGTGGGCAGGCGGGGCCTTCTTGCTGGGGACCTTGGAGGAACACCGATGCGCAGCGCCACGGAACCGGAACGGGGCCCGGTACGGCGGTCGCACCAGGCCGAGCCGGCCGCCGCTTTTCTGCGGGACCGGCGGCCGGGCCACGGGCTGGCCGGGTGAGCCGGATCAGTGCGCCCCGGGTGACGGCGGAGCAGGTGCTGACCGTGGTGAGTGATCTGCTGGACGGGGGCCGGCTCTGCACGCTGGAGCAGATGCCTGCGCTGGTGGCCGAGCAGGCCAGCCGCCTCGGCCTGGACCACGCGGTCATCTACCTCGCGGATCTGCGCGAGGATGTACTGCGCGAACTGACCGGCCGCGGCCTCAACTCCGGCGAGGGCGGTGAGCAACTGCCGGTCGAAGGCAGTCTGGCCGGGCGCGCGTTCACCCTGACCCGGGCGGTCACGTCACCCGGCCGCCAGCAGGGGCAGCGGCGTCACTTCGTACCGGTCCTGGACGGCACGCGGCGGCTGGGCATACTGTCCGCCGACTCCGCCGACGACGGCGAGGACGGTGAGGACGCTGAACGCCTGCTGCAGCTGCTGGCCTCCCTACTGGGGATGCAGCTGGTCAGCAAGTACGCGTTCAGCGACTCCTACGCCCGGCTGGCCCGCACCGGGACCATGAACGTGGCCGCCGAGATGCAGTGGACCCTGATGCCGCCGCGCGTGTTCGCCAGCGACCAGGTGGTGGTGGCCGCGGCCATGGAACCCATCTACGCCGTCGGGGGTGACGCGTTCGACTACGCCGTGGCCGGCGACGTCCTGCACCTGGCGGTGTTCGACGCGATGGGTCACGACAGCACCGCCGGGCTGACCGCGAACGTCGCGGTGGCCACCTGCCGCAACCAGCGGCGACAGGGAATGGGCCTGGCCTCAACCAGCGAGCGGATCGAGGCCTCGCTGATCGAGCATTTCGGCCACTCCCGGTACGTCACCGCTCTCCTGGCCGACCTGGACCTGCACACCGGCGAGCTGGCGTGGGTGAACCGGGGACATCATCCCCCGGTCCTGATCCGCGGCGGCCGGTGGACCACCATGCTGTCCTGTCCTCCCGCCCACCCGATGGGCACCGACCTGGACCTGCCGGTTGAGATCTGCCGGGGACAGCTGGAACCGGGTGACCGGCTGCTGCTGTACACCGACGGCGTCACCGAAGCCCGCGGCCGTGACGGGCAGGAATTCGGGCTGGCCCGGTTCACCGAGTTCATCGTGCGCAGCCAGGCCGACGGGCTGCCCGTGCCGGAGACGCTGCGCCGGCTGATGAACGACATCCTCAGCTACCACCACGGCCAGCTCCAGGACGACGCGACCGTCGTGTTCTGCGAATGGCGCGGGCCTCGCCG
>DASWVA010000131.1:0-1694 GCA_036401415.1 Streptosporangiaceae bacterium | reverse complement strand
GGGCAGTACCTGGCGATCTCGCTGTCAGCGGCGGAGCCTTACGTGGACGTGCCCGCGGCCCGGCTGCGGGAAACGTTCGTCCCGGCGCTGGCCGGGCTGCTGCCCCGCGCACAGGACGCGCGGGTCAGTGAATTCTTTGTGACCAGGGAGCGGCGGGCGACGTTCCGCCAGGAACCCGGGTGCGGGCGGCTGCGGCCGCGGGCGGCCACCGCACTGCCGGGCCTGACGCTCGCCGGGGCATGGACCGATACCGGATGGCCAGACACGATGGAGGGTGCGGTGCGCAGCGGACTGAACGCGGCGGTCGAGCTCAGGCGGGCCCTGCCCGGCCTGGACGGGCCCGGGACCGGGGCGGCGGCAGAGCCGGCCGGCGTGGCCCAGGGCGCGGCTCTGGGGGTGGCTCCGTGACCGCGGTGATGCCGGCCGGGGTGGGGCTGGCCCGGGACATCGTCGGCCCGGCCATGGAGGCCGCCGTGAGCCGGCTGTCCCCGGAGGTCCGCCGGGTGGCCGCTTACCACCTCGGCCTGACCGACGTGGAAGGCAACCCGCGCAGCGATGGGGCGGGCAAGGCCCTGCGCCCGGCCCTGACCCTGCTGTCGGCCCGGGCCGCGGGCGCGCCGTCCGAGAAGGGTGTGCCCGCCGCGGTGGCGGTGGAGCTGGTGCACAACTTCTCGCTGCTGCACGACGACATCATGGACGGCGACACTGAGCGCCGGCACCGGCCGACCGCCTGGACCGTGTTCGGCGTCGGGCCGGCCATCCTGGCCGGTGACGCCCTGCTGGCCCTGGCCCAGGACCTGCTGCTGGAGGACAACGCGGCCCCGGGCGTGTGGGCCGCCCGCTGCCTGTCCGTCGCGGTCCAGCGGCTGATCGCCGGGCAGGGCGCTGACCTGGCCTTTGAGAAGCGGGACGACGTCGGCCTGACCGAGTGCCTGGAGATGGCCGGGGACAAGACGGCCGCGCTGATGTCCTGCGCGTGCAGCATCGGCGCCATCCACGCGGGCTCTGCGCCCTCGTTGGCCATGGGCCTGGCCGGGTTCGGCGCCCACATCGGCCAGTCGTTCCAGCTCACCGACGACCTGCTGGGCATCTGGGGCGCCCCCGAGGTCACCGGCAAGCCGGTCCAGTCCGACCTGCGGGCGCGCAAGAAGTCGCTGCCGGTGGTGGCCGCACTGAACAGTGGCGCCCCCGAGGCGCCCGAGCTGGCCGGGCTGCTGGCCCGGCCGGAGCCGCTGAGCGAGGAGGACCTGGCCCACGCAGCCGCGCTGATCGAGGCCGCGGGCGGGCGCCGCTGGGCCGAGGACGAGGCCGACTCCCAGCTCAGGTCGGCGAGCAAGTGCCTGGCCGAGGCGCAGATTCCCGAGGATGTCCGGGCCGAGTTCATGGCCATCGCGGAGTTCATCACCGCTCGTCAGTGGTAGCGGCTGGCCGCGGCCAGCCGGCCGCCCAGTCAGTAACGGGGTAGGGGAGAGGAGCAGTGGGATGACGGTCACGCACGCACGCATGCAGGCGCCGGACGGCGGCTCGGTGGGCGACGCGGCCACCCACGCACTGGAACGCGCCCGCGATTACCTGCTGGACCTGCAGCACGAGCAGGGCTGGTGGCAGGGTGAGCTCGAGACCAACGTCACCATGGACGCCGAGGATCTGCTGATGCGGCACTTCCTCGGCGTGTCCGACGCGGCGCACACCGC
>DASWVA010000130.1:0-2436 GCA_036401415.1 Streptosporangiaceae bacterium | reverse complement strand
GAACCGGACGTCCTCCCCCACCGCGGTGAACGTGGCCACCGACTGGTTCACATCCGGCGGCAGCACCTTGATGTGCATCCGGCGGCACTCGCTGAGGTACAGCGCGGACTTGTCCTTGTCGTCACCGACCGAGGTGAGCAGAGCCGCCATGTACTCGGCCGGGTAATTGGCCTTGAGGTAGGCGGTCCAGTAGGACACCAGCCCGTACCCGGCGGTGTGGGCCTTGTTGAACGCGTAGCCGGAGAACGGGACCAGCACGTCCCACACGGCCTGGATCGCCCGGTCGGAGTAACCCCGTTCCCGGCAGCCCTGATGAAACGGCTGGAACTCCCGGTCCAGGATCTCTTTCTTCTTCTTGCCCATGGCCCGACGGAGCAGGTCCGCCTGGCCAAGTGAGTACCCGGCCAGGATCTGGGCCGCCTTCTGCACCTGCTCCTGGTAGACGATCAGGCCGTAGGTCGGCTCGAGGATCTCCCGCAGCGGCTCTTCCAGCTCGGGGTGGATGGGCGTGATGTTCTGCAGGCCGTTCTTGCGCAGGGCGTAGTTCGTGTGCGAGTTCACGCCCATCGGGCCGGGCCGGTACAGGGCCAGTACAGCGGAGATGTCCTCGAAGTTGTCGGGCTTCATCAGCCGCAGCAGGGACCGCATGGGGCCGCCGTCGAGCTGGAACACGCCCAGGGTGTCCCCGCGGGCCAGCAGCTCGTAGGCAAGCTTGTTGTCCAGCGGCAGGCCGAGCAGGTCGATCTTGGTGCCCCGGTTCTTCTCGATCGCAGCCACCGCGTCAGCCATGATGGTCAGGTTCCGCAGGCCCAGGAAGTCCATCTTGAGCAGGCCGAGGCCCTCGCAGGTCGGGTAGTCGAACTGCGTGATGACGGCCCCGTCGGCGGGCCGGGTCCACACCGGGATGTAGTCGGTGATGGTCTCGGCGCTCATGATCACGCCGGCCGCGTGCACGCCGGGCTGACGGATCAGGCCTTCGATGCCCCTGGCCTTGTCCACGACCTGCTTGATCTCGCCGTCGGCTTCGTAGAGCTGGCGCAGTTCCCCGGCCTCGCTGTAGCGGGGGTGGCTGGAGTCGAAGATCCCGGACAGCGGGATGTCCTTGCCCATCACCGCGGGCGGGAACGCCTTGGTGATCCGGTCGCCGAGCGCGTAGGGGAAACCGAGAACCCGGGTCGAGTCCTTGATCGCCGCCTTGGCCTTGATCGTGCCGTAGGTGACGATCTGGGCGACCTTGTCCGAGCCCCACTTCTCGGTCACGTACCGGATGACGTCGGCCCGGCCACGTTCGTCGAAGTCCACGTCGATGTCGGGCATGGACACACGCTCGGGGTTGAGGAACCGTTCGAAGATCAGGCCGTGCTGGAGCGGGTCCAGGTCGGTGATGCCGAGCGCGTAGGCCACGATCGATCCGGCCGCGGAGCCACGGCCCGGGCCCACGGCCACGCCGTGGTTTTTGGCCCACATGATGAAGTCGGCCACAACCAGGAAGTAGGCCGGGAACCCCATCTGGCAGATGATGTCGATCTCGTAGCTGGCCTGCCGCTTGCGGTCCTCGTCGTAGCCGTCCGGCCAGCGGCGGTCCATGCCCTTCCACACCTCGGCCCGGAACAGATCGGCCTCGCTGTCGAAGCCCTCCGGGATCGGGAAACGCGGCATCAGGTTGACGAACTCGAACATGCCGGAAGCGTCCACCCGGTCCGCCACCAGCAGCTGGCTGTTCCGGCAGCCTTCCTGCCAGACGTCCGAGCTGTCGGTGGCGTACATCTGCGACGCGGCCTTGATGTAGTAGCCGCTGCCGTCGAACCGGAAACGGTCGGCGTCGGCCAGGGTCTTGCCGGTCTGGATGCACAGGAGCAGGTCGTGGCTCACCGAGTCGGCTTCGCGGGTGTAGTGCGAGTCGTTGGTCACGACCGGCGGGATGTTTAGTTTCCGGCCGATCTCGACCAGGCCGTCGCGGACCCGGCGCTCGATGTCCAGGCCGTGGTCCATCAGCTCGAGGAAGTAGTTTTCCCGGCCGAAGATCTCCTGGTACTCAGCGGCGGAGCGCAGCGCCTGATCGAACTGGCCGAGACGGAGACGGGTCTGCAGCTCACCGGACGGGCACCCGGTCGAGGCCATCAGGCCGCCGGCGTGCTGGGCCAGAATTTCCTTGTCCATCCGCGGCCACTTGACCAGCAAACCTTCCGCGTATGACCGGGAAGAGAGCTTGAACAGGTTGTGCAGGCCCTCCTTGTTACGGGCCCAGATGGTCTTGTGCAGGTAGGCACCGCTGGCCGATACGTCATCCTTCTTCTGGTGCGGCTGGCCCCACAGGATGCGCTTGGTGTTGCTGCGGTGCTCAGGCGCGACGTAAGCCTCGATGCCGATGACCGGGGTGATGCCCGCGTCCTTGGCCTGCCGGTGGAACTCCGCCGCGCCGTACATGTTGCCGTG